>JAEXPL010000294.1 GCA_023446865.1 Verrucomicrobiota bacterium
GGTCGGTGCCGAGGACCGGTCCCCAGATCGTGACGTCGAACGTGAAGGTCTCGGGTGCGGCGCCGCGGACGGCGAGGGACTCGGTGTGGGTCTCGATCTCGCGCCAGCCGTCGGGCGTGCGGTAGCGGCGCGGGTTGGCGGGATCGGTCTCGAGCACGACGAGGTCGGCGGTGTCGCTGCAGGCGTTGGTGAAGCCCCAGGCCATGGCGCTGTTGGTGCCGATGATGAGGTTCGGGAGGCCGGGGAGGGTGAGGCCTTCGACTTGGCGGTAGTGGCGCGGGTCGGTGCGCCAGACCAGCGTGGCGCGATACCAGATGTTGGGCAGGGCGAGGGCGAGGTGCGGGTCGTTGGCGAGGAGGGCGACGGCGCGGTTGCCGCGGCGCCCGTGGATCGCAAAGGCGTTGCTGCCGGCGGCGGAGTCCGGGGCGTGGCGGAGTTGCTCGGCCCAGGCGGCGAAGAGGCGGGAGCCGAAGTCGGAGGCGGCGTGGTCGCTGGTGGCGAGGGTTGCTGGCGGGAGGGGCTGGCTGGTGTTGGGCGTGGCGGGCGGAGTCATCAGCTCCGGCGAGGCCGGGAGCGCAGGCGGCTCAAGGCGCGAGTCGTCGAGGGCGGCCTGGAAATCGTCCGCGGCGGAGAGGAGAAACTCGGCGGTGGCGGGAGCGAAGAGATCGCGGACGACGTTGCGCGAGAGCTCGGGCTCGCCATCGGTGCGTTGGAGGGTGAGCGCCAGCGTTGCGACCACGAGAAACGAATCCTCGGCGTTCCACGGTGCGGGCTGGGTGCGAAGGAGGTGGTATTCGAACGGGGGCGATTCGAGTTCGGAGAGACCGAGGGAGACACCGAACGCGTAGTCTTCGACGAGTTCACGCTGCGGCTCGGGAAGTTTCTCGAGGGCGGTGCGGGCGACAGAGCGCAGTTGCAGGCGGCGGTGGCTGCGATCCATCGGCAGTGCGGCCGGCCCGAGGAGTTCGGCGAGTTCACCGGCGGCGGTGCGCCGGAGCAGGTCCATCTGGAAGAAGCGGTCCTGCGCGTGGGCGAAGCCGAGGAGCTTGGCGGCATCGCGGCGACTGCCGGCTTGGACGCGCACCATGCCATTGGCGTCGCGCTGGAGAGCCGCGATCGCGGAGAGCCCGGGTAGGACGATGCGGCTGCTGCGGTCGGGCAGGCTGCGGTAGAGCGGCACGAAGATGAACAGTGCCGCGACAAGCAGCACGAAGGCGACGATCGAGGTGAGGAGGCGCAACCAGCGAGGGAACATGATGGGAGGGCGCTGCGAAAACGGAGTGAGGCGGCGGAATCCGCGGAAGCTCCGGTATGGTGGTCCGGAGGCGGGCGGGGTCAATCGCGGTTGCGGTGCAAGGATTTTCAAGTCGCACACAACGAGGGGTTTGCCGGTGCTGGACTGGCGCCGCCAGCGGGTTTCCTCCGAGATTGGAATGGGCGATTACAATAAATTCTGCAAATGGCTGATCCCCGACCACTAGCGAACGGATACAAAAGCCCGACGTGTCGGGGCTGGACGGCGCCCTAAGCTTGCCCTCGCCATGTGCACTTCGCTCCAGTTCCGCCGCTCGTCGGACGAGTACGACCAGTCGGCGCTGATTCGTGAGATGTTGGCCCTCGACCGGGAACTCTACCTGACCGCCACGGAGGAGGATCTCGGCAACCAGGACTATTGGCGCGAGCGCTTTGAGCGGTGCCCGGAATCGCTCAGCCTCGCCCGTCAACGCGACGGACGGCTGGCCGGCTACTACCAGTTTCTGCCGATCACCGCGGCCTTCCGCGACGAAGTGATCGCGGGTCGGGCGCACGACGGGCGGATTCCTCTCGAGGCGATCGTCTCGTACCAACAGCCCGCGCAACCCTACCACCTGTATCTGTGCTCGATGGCGGTACGGCCGGAATGGCATCGGCGCGGGGTCGCGAGCCGCCTCTATCGTGAGGAGGTCGCGTTCCAGCGACGTTTGGCGACGGAGGGGCACCGGGCGCTGTCGCTGTTGAGCGTGGTCTGGTCGCCCTGCGGCGCGAAGTTCTTCGAGCGCCTGAAGCTCCCGCTCGTCGCCCACGATCTGGCCGGGCGGCCGGTGCACGAGCGAGTTCTGGTCGCCGGCGAACTGCCGGAGTTGCCGCAATCGCGTTCCGCTCCTGTGCCGGAGCCGGTGTTGGCGGAGGCGGGGTGGTCGGGATTCGCGGCGAACGCGCTGGTCAGCGCGGCGTGAGCGACGGCAACGTCTTCAAGAGGCGCTCGGCGAGCTGGCGCAGCTGAAGGTCGCTCGCTGGCGAGCGGCCGGTCGCGCGGGCGGACCAGAGAATGGTGCCGTCGGCGGAGTCGGCGAGGAACGCACCGAGGACCGGGGCGTCGTCCTTGGTGTTCGCAGCGGTGCCGAGGTGAACGAAGAACAGCAGTCGCGGCGCATTGGGCTGAAGATAGGAAAGCGGCCGGGCGGCGGCGGGCACCGGTTCGCCGGCGGCGACGGCAGCGGCAAGACGGACGGCGAGGTAGCCACCCTCTCCGCTCGGTGGTGAGGTCTCGGCGCCGCGGACCTCGAAGCCGCGCGCGCGGAGCAGATCGCGCAGGGCGAGCGCGAGACTGCCGGCTTGGGCGCGGCCGGCGCCGTTCGGGCTGGCTTGATCGACGTAGATGTTGAGGGAACGCGATCGGCCGGCGTGCTCCAGGAGCACGGCGACGGGACTTTCTGCCGGAGGCTGGGAGGTGGCGGCGGTCTCACCAGTGCGATGGACGCAAGCAGTCGTCAGCAGGCACGCGGCGACGAGGACGGGGAGGGCGAGGCGCATGGCGGGGGTGGTTGCCCGCAGGCTGGCCGTGGCGTCTGGGGCCGCCAACGGGAAAAGAGCTGCGCGCGCCCGGAACCGTGGCCAAGCTTCCACGGTCGCCCCAATTCGCATGCGCATCGCCGTGATCTCCGACACCCACGACCGCCTGCCGAGCGGTCTTCCTGCGCGCCTCCGCGGCGCGACGGAGATCTGGCATCTGGGCGATGTCTGCCTGCCGGGCACGCTCGCACCGCTCGAGGAGCTCGGCGTACCGCTGCAGATCGTGCGCGGCAACTGCGATTGGTCGGGCCAATGGCCGGAGACGATCACCGTGGAGCGGCGCGGGGTGCGCTTCCACCTTGTGCACATCCCGCCGTGGCGCGGACCGAAGGGCATCGCGGCGTTGCTGCACGGCCACACCCACGTGCCCCGCGACGAGACCGACCCGCTCGGCGTGCGCTGGCTCAATCCCGGCTGCATCTCCCACGCCCATCGCGGCGCGCCGCCGAGTTTCGCGTGGCTGGAGTTTGGAGACAAAGGGGGCTGGACCTGGAGCCTCGAACGGCTCTGAGCCTGGAAGGCGAGGAGGGCCGAGTGTCGAGTGGCGCCTTCATAGCGGGCCACCGCGGTGAGGTGGCCCTCCGAACTCGGCCGGGTCGACGAGCGGGCCGGCACGAGCCGGTTCAGGCGGGGACCTCAGGCGGTTCGCACTCGCGCGTTTTCGGCTTTTCCCACGCGCGGTGCGCCGGCAAGACGGAGGCCGGTGCCCAGCCTTGATCAGCAATGGTTCGACTTCGGTTCCGCCGCGCCCGTCGCGACGGAGGTCGCTCCGCCGCCGTTGTTCGTGGAGACGCCGCCACCCGCGCCGGAACGAATCGGGGTGGATGGCACGGAGGTCGAGGTGCGCCGCAGTCCGAAGGCCTCGCGCTACCGCCTGAGCGTGGGCCGCGACGGCGCCGCGGTGTTGACGATTCCGTTACGCGGTTCCGAGCGCCAGGCCCGCCAGTTTCTCGAGACCCAGCGCGACTGGCTGGAGCGCACGCGCAGCCGGCTGGCGCAGCTGCCGCGCAGCGCGACGGTGTGGACGCTCGGCACCAGCGTGCTCTGGCGCGGCGAGTGGCGGCAGATCGAGCGCGCGCCGGAGGAGGCGACACCGCACGTGCGGATCGGGCCCGAGCGCTTCCGCGTCCGCAGCCCCGAGGGCGACCTGCGGCCCACGCTCGAGGCGCATTTCCGCCGGCAGGCGCGCATCGAGCTGCCGCCGCGCACGTGGGAGCTGGCCGCGGTGACCGGCGTGGAGGTGCGCGAGGTTTCGGTACGCGACCAGCGCACGCGTTGGGGCTCGTGCTCCTCGACCGGCACGATCTCGCTGAACTGGCGGCTGGTGCAGGCGCCCGCCTTCGCCGCCGACTACATCATCCTGCACGAGCTCATGCACGTGCGGGAGATGAACCACTCCGACCGTTTCTGGGCGCTGGTCGAGGCCGTGTGCCCGGAATGGCGCGACGCCGAACGCTGGCTCAAGAACCACGGCGGCGCGCTCGGGCTGTAGGTGAATCGGCGGCGGCGTAGGTCGCTGCTTCAGCGCGACCCTTTGGGTGCGCTAGTCGTGCCTGTTGTGGGAACGGAACCGGGCAGGTGAGTCGCCCTGAAGGGATGACCTACGGCCGGAGCGCCGAGCGGTGACGAACTTCATGCTGGCGGCCCGTCGGCCGGTGCCTGAGATGTGGATGCGATGAAACCCCTGACCGCGCTGATGATCGCTGCGATGGCGGCGGTGCGCGTCTTTGGCACCGCTCAGGTGCCGGACAAGCTGATCCTCGACGGCGAGGAAGTGCCGCTGTTCGAGAACCCGCTGGAGGCTTTCTGGCCAGATGGCCAAGGTCGGCCAAACATCGAGGCGGTCGGGCTCCCTCGGGAAGAGATCATCATTTCATCGAACAACTGGCGCGGCTATGTGGCCGAATGGGCGATTCGTGGTGACCGGCTCTTTCTGACCGATCTGTCGAGAAGGTGTGGCATACCGAAGTGGCGGGCGTGGATGAAACCATGGGCGGATGACGAATATCGGAGTGTGCCCATGGAATTGGTCCTGCCGGGTAAGGAGCTCCCAGTCTTTGCTGAGTGGTACTCCGGTCGGCTGAAGATTCCTCAGGGCAAAATGACCCGCTACGTGCACATGGGGTATGGCTCCGAGTACGAGCGGGAGTTGCTGATCGAGATCAAGAACGGCGTCGTGATCGGGCGTGCGGAGATCTCCAACGCGGGCAAGAACGAGTTCCGCTCGGTCCCCGATCTCGAATGGTGCGCCTTGGCCAAGGAGGTCGAAGACAAGGGCGACTGGATTGATGTGCGGTTGTTTGCCACGCGACGATTGCAGGAGTTGATCCGGACCGGCGAAGAGTTTCGGACACGCGGGGTCTTCTTCCGTCACGACGACGCCAAGGTGGCGGCGTCCTTGGTCGTCTTTGAGACGCGCAAGACGAAGGCCGACAATTTCCCGATCCACAAGCTACCGGCGGATGTCGCGGTGAAAGACGGTTCGCACGTCGAGGTGACGGCACGGTTCGTGGTAGTCGACAACGTACCGGAACTCCATGTGTCAGCGATTCGCGAGCTCAAGGGCGGTGAGTCGATGCACGCGGCGAGTTTCCCTGCCGAATGGGAGAAGCTGCAAGCCGAGGCCGAGGCGGAGAAGGCTGCCGGGGTGCAGAAACCGACCGAGCCGGCCAAGAAGGACTGAGCCGCCACGCGCCGGCTCAGGCGAGCGGGTTGATCGTGCTGGCGGCCGCACTGTCGTAGCATAACACTCTGCCCTGTCCGGATCAATCTACCCATGACAGAGGGATCCCAGCTCGACGCCAAATCGCTGCGCTTCTTTGCGACCGATCCTAAGAAGTGGGCGTGGCGCGATATCGCTGCCGATTGCGCCGGCTTCGCCAACGCGCGTGGCGGTTTCATCTTCTTCGGTATCGAAGACGACGCCGTTGCGCCGCCGCCCGACCAGCGCATCCCTCCGGAATTGCCCGACCGACTGACGATAGGCATCGGCCAGCACACCACCAATGTCCACGTTCGTCCCGAGATCCGCACCCATGCCAACGGCGGCGAGTTCCTCGCGCTGGAGATCGTGGCCAGCACCAAGTCCGTCGCATCGACCTCGGATGCCCGTTACTACCTCCGGGTGGCGGACGAAACGCGCAAGCTGCAGCCCGACGAACTCGTGCGCCTCGTGGCCGAGAAGGACTCCTACCAGTGGGAGACGCAGACAACGCGTCGGATACCCGCCGAGCGCGCCGATCCCGGGAAGGTGTTGAGGTTTCTCCGGGACGTCCGTGCCTCGGACCGGGTCAAGGATTCCGTGCGGCAACGCTCCGATGCCGAGCTATTGGAGCACTACTTCTTCGTCCAGGACGGGATGCTCACCAATCTCGGGGTTCTCTGGATCGGCAGTCGTGCGGATCGCGCCCAACTCCTGCACGCGCCGATCATCCAGTTCCTGAAATTCGACCTGAATGGCCAGCGTGTCGCCAAGCGACTCTGGGATGACTACTCGTTCAATCCGGCCGAATTGATCGAGGCGGTCTGGACGGAGATCCCCGATTGGCAGGAATTCACCGAGCTGCCCGATGGACTCTTCCGCAAGCAGATCCCCCACTATGACGAGGTGGTGGTGCGCGAGCTGGTTGCCAACGCTCTCGTCCATCGACCGTACACAACCCGCGGCGACATCTTCATCAATCTCCATCCCGAGCACCTCGAAGTCCACAACCCGGGCCTGCTGCCATTGGGCGTCACGCCCCGCAATATCCTCCAGAAGTCCGTCCGGCGAAACAACCTGCTCGCCCAGGTCTTCCACGACTTGAAGTTGATGGAGCGGGAGGGAACCGGCTTTGACCGCATCTACGAAGCCCAGCTGCTCCAGACCAAGGCTGTGCCGACCGTCACCGAAGAGGATGACCGCGTCGTTGTCCGGGTGGATCGGCGCGTCATCCGCCCGGAATTGATCAACCTGCTCGCCTCGGTCGATCAGCAGTTTGAGTTGCGAGGACGTGAACGCATCGCCCTCGGCCTCATCGCGCAGCATGGAAGCCTCACGGCCTTGGAGTTTGGGCGCCTCCTGCAAGTCGAGGGGGACGACCGATTGCGTTCATGGCTGGGGCGCCTGTCCGAGTGGGGAATTGTGGTTTCCAGTGGCCAGACCCGGGGCAAGACATACTCGGTGAACCCGGAAGTACTGCGCTCGGCGAAATTCACGGGACGCACCACCCTCAAAGGTATCGAACCGCACCGGCTCAAACACCTCGTGCTGGAGGACCTTGCCATTCACGGCCCGGCGCCGGGGAGGACGGCGACTCTAGCCGAAATCCATCGGAGAATCGGTGCGGAGATTCCATTGCACAAGGTCCGTCGGGTGTTGGCTGAGCTCCGGAGATCTGGGGCCGTGGAATCCACCGGCAAACGTGGTCGAGGAGGTGGCTATTCTTTGGCGCAATCTGCTGCCAAATAAGCCCATCGCATTAGCTCGGATTGGGGTGGATGGCTGACTTTGCCAGGATACGAAGTTCGCAAGTGCCTGCCGGATGGACCGTTAAAATAGCACGGGGCTGTGCCAAATAACCCCGTTAAGCCCCATCTTTCCCCGATATCCATCACATCACGCTCAGCTCTCCACACGCGAAGACTGGGGCGCACGTGAGGGCTGGGCTCTTTATCCCAGCCGGTTGATCGTGCTGGCGGCGTAGCCGGCGCCGAAACCGTTGTCGATGTTCACCACCGTCACGCCGGGGGCGCAGCTGTTGAGCATCGCGAGAAGCGCGGCGATGCCGCCGAGGCTCGCGCCGTAGCCGACGCTGGTGGGCACGGCGATGATGGGCTTGGCGACGAGGCCGCCGAGCACGCTGGGCAGCGCGCCTTCCATGCCGGCGACGGCGACGATGGCGCGCGCGTCGCGGATCTTCTCCAGGCGGCCGAGCAGGCGGTGCAGGCCGGCGACGCCGACGTCGTATACGCGCTCGACGCGGTTGCCGAAGACCTCGGCGGTGATCGCGGCCTCCTCGGCCACGGGCAGGTCGGAGGTGCCGGCGGCGACGATGGCGATGAAGGTCTTCGGCGGCGTGGCGGGCGCGGCGGGGCGGCGCACAATGGCGCGCGAAACGGGATCGTGGACGAGCGTGGGCGAGAGGTCGCGCGCGGCCTCCCAATGCGCGGGCTCGGCGCGGGTGGCGAGGATGGCGTTGGGTCCCTCGAGCATGTGCCCGAGGATGCCGCGGACCTGCGCGGGCGTCTTGCCGGCGCAGTAGATCACCTCCGGGTGGCCGGTGCGCAGCGCACGGTGGTTGTCGATCAGCGCGTAACCGAGATCTGCCGACGGGAAGTCCTTCAGCTCCGCCAGTGCGGCTTCGAGGCTGACTTCGCCGGTGCGGTAACGATCGAGGAGACGGACAAGGGCTTCGCGGTTCATGGCACGGCGGGACGGGTGTCGTTGCGTTGGGCGAGTTCGGCGAGGACGCGGCGTTCGACTTCGCGCAGCGGAAGGTGGTGGGTTTCGGCGAGGCGGCGGAGGTCGTCGTGCTCGGGTTTTGATTTCAACGGGCGGCCGTCGAGCAGCGCGGTTTTCACGCGCACTGGCCCGAGCGAAGTGGCGACCTCCTCGAAGCGGCGCTCGAGGGCGAGCTTGCCGACTTCGCGGCGGCGCAGACCGAAGGTGGTCGTTTCGCGCAGGATGAGCGCAGCGAGCGTGGCTTCCTTCTCCGGCGGACAGAGCACGGAGAGCGTCAGCGCCGGGCGCGACTTCTTCATGACGATCGGCGTGAGCCACGCGTCGGAGGCGCCGGCGGCGAGCAGTTTCTCGAGGACGTAGCCGGCGGTCTCGCCGGTTATGTCGTCAAGGTTGCACTCCAGCACCGTTGCGTCCTCGCACGGTGCGAGCGCGGCAGCCGTCTCGCGCGAAGCGGAGACTGCGGGACCCTCCTTCGCTGAAGCTACGGAGGCTTGGGCTACGCCCAAGAACACGCGGAGGAGGTTCGGGATCGGGCCGTCTTTGTGGCCGATGCCGTAGCCGATGCGCTCGATGGTAAAGTCGGTGCGGTCGGTGAACTCTGTGGCGCTGGCGGCGAGGATGGCGGCACCGGTGGGTGTGGTGGCCTCGAACGGGACGGTGCCGAGCCGCGTGGGGGCGCCGCGGAGCAGATCGGCGGTGGCGGGCGCGGGCACGGCGAGGCGGCCATGGGCGCACTTTACGAAACCGCCGCCGAGCTCGATGGTGGAGACGAGGACGCGATCCGGTTTCAGCCATTCGAGCGCGATGGCGGCGGCGACGATGTCGACGATGGAGTCCACGGCACCGACCTCGTGGAAACCGACCTCGGCCACGGGCACGCCGTGGATCTTGGCCTCGGCCTCGGCGAGGCGGGCGAAGATGGCGAGCGCGCGGCGTTTGGTGCCGGCGGGGAGCGCGCTGCGTTCGATGAGCGCGACGATGTCGCGATGGTTGCGGTGCTCGTGCGGTTCGTGGCCGGGGAGGAGCGGTGCCGAGAGTTTGGCGACGGGCTTGAAGGTGGCTGAGCTGTAGGCCGGGCCGTTGACCCGGCTGGAGGACCCGGAGGCCACCTCGCCGAGGTGGCCTACAGCCGGAGGGGCCACGTCACCGCCGTGGCCTACAGAGGCCGCGGGATCGGGCTCGCCTTCGAGGAGGACATCGGCACGGGTGCCGCCGATGCCTTTGCGGGCGTCGCGGGTGAAGCGCAGGCGCCAACCCGCGAGACCGAGTTTCCGCAACTCGGTTTCGAGGTGCTCGGGCGGGACGCCGAGGTCGACCATCGCGCCGAGGTGCATGTCGCCGGAGATGCCGGCGGAGCAGTCGTAGTAAAGGACTTTGGCTGCGGATTCAGGCATGGGGAGCGGGGGCGCCCTCCTTCGCCAAGGCTTCGGAGGGTAACACGCGGTTGAGGCTGCCCATCTGGTAGCCTTCGAGCTCGAGGCACACGTAGCGGAAGCCGGCGGCCTTGATCTCGCGGGAAAGGGTGTCGAGTAGCA
>JAEXPL010000320.1 GCA_023446865.1 Verrucomicrobiota bacterium
CCCCACCCCCCGGTTTGTTTTCGGGGGGGGCCCGGGAGGGGCAGGTCACCGAGACGATGGGCGTCGGCGGGAGCCGCGAAGTAATGGGCGGCGAGGGCGCGCAACGCCTTGCGACGGGCATGGACGGCCTTGCGGCCGAGGTAGTCTGAGGGGGGGAGGCATTCGGGGAGGAACGGGTCGATGGTGGCGGCTTCTTGCCACGCCTCGCGCTCCGCAGTCAGCCAGGGGCGCCACCGTTGTGCGGAATCGGCAGGCGCGGGAATGCAGTCGTGGACGGAGAGATACCGTCGGTAGGCTTCGTTGATCCGGGCGAAGTTCCATGCTCCGGCGACGATGGCGGCATCACGCTCGCCGGCGCAGGGCCGGCCTTCGATGAAGAGCAACGCCTCGGGGTCGGCGGTGAGCGATGAGATGGTCCGGCGGAGGTCGGCGAGTGGGTCGGGGGAGACCCATACGCTGCCTTGGAGGTAGCCGAGGTGGGTGGCGGCGAGTGCGCGGCGCAGGCGGTCGCGCAGCTTGCGGTCGTTTTCGGCGACGTCGAAGAGGACGAAGCGCCAGATCCCGTCCCACGGGCGGCCCCACTGCCTCTCGGGATCGATGGCGGGGGCGATGCTGTGGTGGCCGTTCTCCGTGAGACGGATGATCCGGCGGTCGGTGGCGCGCGGCAGGTCAATGATGCCGCGCTGGGCGAGCAGGCGGAGTTTTCGCTCGAAGTTGTCATCGCCGCAGCCATGGCCGGGCGCGAGCTTGAGCAAAGTCGGTCGGAGCAGGAGTGTGGTCGTGTCGAGCGACGCCTCCGCGAGGCACTCGAGGAAGAACCTGGTTTCGAGTCGCAGATTCCGGGGCATAGATGTTTTGGGGTCTCCGACAGTTTACCTTCACGACCGTGAGAGTAAACTGCCGGAGTGCGATTCAGGTCCGCGCGAATGTGGGAAGTGGTTACGGGGTGAGATTCCCCTATGGCGGAAGGGGGCGCAATGCACGGAAAGGGCACGACTCCGGGGGGGGGCGGGGTGGTGCACGTATACGAGGTTCCGACAGTTTAGGTTCACGGTCGTGAGGGTAAACTGTCGGGGCGGGGAGGCTGGTGAAGAATGGTTTTGTCGCGGGGCGGTGGGGCGGGTGGAGTGGGCGCGTGTTTCCCGGCTTCGAAGAACAACGGCGCGGCTATGCCGAGGTGATCGTTCGGTTCGGGGTGAATCTCCGGCCCGGCCAGCGCGTGGTGCTGGCGGAACCGTACGAACTGCAGGGCGTGGACCCGGCGGCGGCCCCGCTGGTTGAGATGGTCACCGCTGTGGCGGAGTCGGCCGGGGCGGCGGGCGTGGAGACACTCTGGGGCGACGCGGCGCTGTGGCGCGAGGCGGCGCAACACTGGCCGCATCGCAGCTTCGTCAAGCGGTTGGAATGCCACACCGAGCGTCTGCGCCAGGCGGTGGCGCAAGGCGACGCGTTGGTGTTTCTGATGAGCGCGCAACCGCGGTTGGCCGAGGGGATCGCACCCGCGGCTGCGGCGCGATTGCGACACGTGGGCGGCGAGTTCTACGGACAGATTGCGCCGGACCTGCTGGCGGGTCGCACGAACTGGACGGCGGTCCCGGCACCGACGCCGGAGTGGGCGGAGGTGGTCTATCCGGAGGTGCCCGCCGCCGGGCGTCTCGCGCGGTTGTGGGTGGACGTGCTGGCGGCGTGCCGCGCCGATGTGCCCGATCCGTTGGCAACATGGGAGGAGCGCGCGACCGAGCTGGAGCGGCGCCGCGGGGAGTTGAATGCCCGGCGGCTGCGGCGCATCCGGCTCCACGGTCCGGGTACGGATCTCACGCTCGACCTGCCGGCCGGGCACCGCTGGTGCACGGCGCTGCTGGCGACGCGCGACGGCCGGCGGTTCGCGCCAAACCTGCCCACCGAGGAGGTCTTCACGGCGCCACGGCGCGACTCGGTCGAGGGCTGGTTGCGTGTGGCGCGCCCGGTCTGTCACGGCGGGGCCGTGATGGAAGGCGTGGAGCTGGAGTTTCGCGGCGGTCAGGTCGTGCGGGCGCGGGCTCGGCGCGGCGCCGAGCTGCTCGGCAAGGTGCTGGCGACCGATCGCGGCGCGGCGCGGCTGGGCGAGGTGGCGCTGGTCGAGGGGGCTCCGCCGGTGGCGCGTTCAGGACGCTGTTTCCGACAGGCGCTGCTCGATGAGAACGCGCTCCACCACGTCGCGCTCGGCGCCGCGTATGCGTTCACCGCGCCCGAGGCCGATCCCGCACACCTAAACCACAGCGCGCTGCATCTCGACCTGCCGATCGAGGCGGAGGTTGTGTTGGCGTGACGTTGGATAATTGAACCGCGGCCGCTGGTGGTGCACACCAATCGGTCTCCAACCATGCGCCTCCGAATCTTCCCCTTCGCCCTCGCCATGACCATCGCCCCGCTGTCCCTGCTCCGCGCCGAGGATCCTGCGGTGCCCGCGCCCCGGGCGATCGACTACGACTGGATGTCAGTCGCCCGTTGGAAGGAGATGCACGCCGCCGACGTGGCCATCGCGCAGAAGGGCGGGGTGGACGTGCTCTTCGTGGGCGACTCGATCACCG
>JAEXPL010000350.1 GCA_023446865.1 Verrucomicrobiota bacterium
GCCGCGCCCCGAGCTCCAAGAACACCCAGCCCTGGCAGCTCTTCCTCGTGCAGGGCGCGGCGCTCGAGGCGTTGCGGACCGACTACCTCGCGGCATTCGACACGAAAGCCCCGATCAAGGTGCCGTACGCGTACTCGCCCAACCCGCTGCCGGAGGACTGGGCCGCGCGCGCCAAGGAGTGCGGCATCGGCATCTTCAAGCACAAGGGCATCGGTCGCGACGACGCCGACAAGCGCACCGCGCACGACCGGGAGAACTTCCGGTTTTTCGGGGCCAAGCAGATGTTCTTCCTCGGCACCAAGGCCTCGGCGTTCTCCTACGGCCAGTTCCTCGACTGCGGCTTTGTCTTGGACAACCTGATGCTCGGGCTGGCGTCGCTCGGCCTCGGCTCGTGCCCGCAGTTCAGTGTGATGATCTACCCGGACCTCTTGAAGAAGCACATCCCCGGCAGCGCGGACACGCTCTTCATCGCCGGTCTGCCCTTCGGCCGTCCGAAGCCCGGCAGCCATGTGAACGAATTCCAGCCCGCCCGTCTGCCGCTCGAAGCGTGGTTCAAGACGGTGGAGTGAGCGCGCCGCGGGTCGGCAAGACCACGCTGGCGCCGCGGCACGCTGCACGGCACACTGCCGGCATGGCCACCCTCGCCGAAGCCGCAGCCCGTTTTCTAGAACAGCGCCGGATCGCAGTCGTCGGTGTCTCCCGCGACCCGAAGGAGCCCGCAAACTTCAATTTCCGGAAGTTGCGCGATGCCGGGCGCACGGTCTTCGCAGTGAACTCGGCGACGGCCGAGGCCGAGGGCGGTCCGTGCTATCCGTGTCTCCAGATGATCCCCGACGGCGTGGACGCCGTGCTGGTTTTCACCCCGCCCGCCGCGACGGCCGATATCGTGCGCGAGTGCGCCGAGCTGGGCATCCGCCATGTGTGGATCCACCGCGGTTTCGGCCAAGGCAGCTGGTCCGCCGAAGCGGAAGCGGTCGGCCGCGAACACGGGCTCACACTCATTCCCGGCGGCTGTCCGGCGATGTTCTTTGCGCCAGATCCGGGGCACCGCTGCATCCGTTGGATGCTTGGGCTGTTCGGCAAGCTGCCGAAGGAAATCGCGGTCGGCTGAACGCGGCACTGCGGTCGCACCGATCAGGTCGCTGCCGCAGTGTGGTAATCGTCGCGCAAAAGCCCGAAACAGAGCGAACCGGTGATTGAACCGTCGGGATGCCGCTTGTCCTCGCGGGCGTGGCCCTCGAGGCGGAAGCCGCAACGTTCGGCTATGCGCCGACTGGGCGTGTTCGTGTCATCGCACCAGAGGCCCAGACGGTGCGCGCCGAGATCGTCGAAGGCGAAGGCCACGGCGCGACGGGCGGCCTCGGTGAGGTAACCCTGGTTGACGTGGGCGCAGTCGGCGAAGAAGCCGAGGTTGAGCGCTGGTAGGGACTCGTTGGTCACGCCGAGGTAGATCTGGCCGACGAACTCCTCCGTCGTGCGCAGGAAGACACCGAGCGGAAACGCGGAGCGCACCAGCCAGTTCTGTGCGAAGGCGCGGACCACGGCATCGGCGTCGGCCTCGCAGTGGATGTTGAAGATGTCGTTGGCCGACTCGTGGCGCTCGAGGTGTGCGCGGTTGCGCTGCGCCATCGCGAAGTACCAGGCAGCGTCCGCGGCGCGGTAGGGCCGGAGGAAGAGGCGGGCAGAGTCGAGGCGTTCAGGCAGGGCGCGCAATTGGCGGAGCGGCATGGGGGAGGCGGATAGTGGAGCGAGCCGCCCCCGAAACCGAGCGGGAAAGCATGATGAGTCAGCCAGGCTCACGCAGTCCGCGGGACCCTTGACGCTCCGACGGGCCGCGGTAGCGTGCCGCCATGAGCGTTCTCGAACTCAAGCAGGCGGTCTCCAAGCTCAAGAAAAGCGAGCGGCAGGAGCTGTTCGCCTACTTGGTTCGCCTGAAACACGAGACACCGGAGTGGAAACGGGCCACCGCAAAGCGCCTCGGCGATATGAAGCGGGGCAAGATCGTTTCCGCGGAAGCGCTCGCCGCTCGTGTCGCCTGTGGCTGAGCTCGGCGACTACACCCCGGTTTATTCGGAGTTGGCAGCCAACGCCATCGTCGCGCTGCCGCGACGCAAGGCGCAGCGAGTGCTCGATCTCTGTCGGATTCTGGCGCGGAACCCATTTGTCGGCTCGGACTACGTCGTCACCGATTCTTCCGGCCACACCGTGGAACACCTGCTTACCGAGGGATTCATCCTGACCTACTGGGTCGATCACGCCGCCAAGACGGTAATGATCGTCGAAGTCGATTCGGCGGAGTGAGGTGGAGGCAGATAGACGCAGGCTATCCTGGTCTGGGTTTAGGGAGTTGAAGGCGTCGACCTGCCGGTATTCCGTAGGTCGGCCGATGTCCGACTCTCGGCAGTAACCTGCGCGCCACAAAACCATGAGCGACCACACCAAGATCGAGTGGACGGATGCCACGTGGAATCCGATGCGCGGCTGCACGAAGATCAGCCCGGGCTGCAAACATTGCTACGCGGCGACATTCGCGGAGCGGTTCCGCGGCGTGAAGGGACACCCGTTCGAGTTCGGCTTCGATTTCCGCCTCGTGCCCGAGAAGCTCGGCGACCCGATCCGCTGGTCCACGCCGCGCCGGATCTTCGTGAACTCGATGAGCGACCTCTTCCACGAGGAAGTGCCCGACGAGTATATCGAGAAGGTCGCGCGGGTGATGCTCGCCGCCAACTGGCACACCTACCAGATCCTCACCAAGCGCGCCGAGCGCATGAGCCGGTTGCTACAGACGAAGCTTCGCACCGCGGCGGACGCGCCGCACATCTGGTGGGGCGTGAGCGTCGAGGACCGGAAACACGGCCTGCCGCGCATCGATCTCCTTCGCGAGGCCAAGCCCAAGGTGGCGTTCCTCTCCGTCGAGCCGCTCCTAGAGGATCTCGGCCGGTTCAGCCTGAAGGGCATCCACTGGGTGATCGTGGGCGGCGAGAGCGGCCCACGTTCGCGCCCCATCGAGGCCGACTGGGTCCGCTCGATCCAGAAGCAGTGCCAGCACGCCAAAGTGCCCTTCTTCTTCAAACAGTGGGGCGGCGTCCGGAAGAAGCTGAACGGCCGCAAGCTCGATGGACGGACGTGGGACGAGATGCCGGCCACCACCGATCCAGAACCAGCCGAGCAAAGCCACGCGCTTGCCTGCTCTGCGAAACACTGACACCTTCCTCACCGCGAAAACCGTGACCACTTCCCATCTATTGAGCGCCGGCATCTACACTGTCCCGGAGGCAGCGCGCCTCACCCGGGTTAGTTCCACGCGCATCCGTCGGTGGATGAAAGGGTACGATTTCAGAACGAAAAAGGAGAAGCATCACTCGGCCCCAGTTTGGACCGGGCAGTTCGCACCGATCGACGACAAGCTTGCAGTAGGTTTCAAAGACTTAATGGAGATTCGTTTCGTCAATGAGTTCATCCGGCAAGGCGTGAGCTGGAAGACCATGCGCGAAGCGCACAAGGCCGCCAAAGAACAGCTGAACTCGGATCACCCGTTCTGCACCCACAAGTTCGCAACGGATGGTCGCGTGATCCTGCTCCAACAAGCGGAGAAGTCGGGCGATGTCTCCTTGGTGAACATCACGAATAATCAGTGTGAGTTCGAGAAGATCGTAACCCCTTTCCTGCGAGAGCTGGAATTCGACCGAGGAATCACTCGTTGGTGGCCTTTGGGCCGCGAACGATCAGTGGTGGTCGACCCCAGTCGCAACCTTGGGCAACCGACTGTCGCACAGTCAGGCGTGCCCACACGCATTCTTGCCAACAGTGTCCGTACCAATGGCTCAGTCGAATCCGTGGCCCGTTGGTACGAAGTCGCTCCCGATGAGGTACGCGATGCGCTCGAGTTTGAGCAGACACTGAAACAAGCTGCGTGAGATTCTTTTTCGACAACAACCTCTCACCAAGGCTCGCGCGCAGCCTAAACGCGCTGGTCGAGCCGGAGCATCAGGTTGTTCATCTCAAGGACCGCTTCGCAGCCAACACCGCAGATGAGGTGTGGATGCGCTCGCTCGCCAGCGAGCCGAACTGGGTGATCGTCTCGGGCGATCTCTGCATCAGACGGAATCCTCATGAGATCAAAGCGTGGCAAGAGGCCGGACACACCACGTTCTTTCTGAAGAAAGGTTGGATCAGCCTCCAGTTTTGGGATCAGGCTTGGAAGTTCGCCAAGGTCTTTCCCGAGATGCTGATCACTGCTGAAAGGGCCCGAAAAGGGAGCGCCTTCTTCATCACTCCCAACGCCAAGATCGAGGACGCCTGAGTTCAGAAGAGGAAATACCGCTGGGCCATGGGAAGGACTCTCGCGGGGTCGCAGGTGAGGTGGACGCCGTCGGCTTTCACAGTGTAGGTCTCGGGATCGACCTCGATCTTGGGGAGGGCGTCGTTGAGGACCATGTCGCGCTTGCCGATCTGGCGGCAGCGTTTCACGGCGACGAGTTCGCGCCGGAGGCCCAGATCGCGGATACCGTGCTTCTGCCGGAGCGAGGCTTCGCTGACGAAGGTGAGGCTGGTGCTGCCGAGCGCGCGGCCGTGGGCGCCGAACTGCGGGCGGTAGAACATCGGTTGCGGCGTGGGGATTGAGGCGTTGGGATCGCCCATGTTCGCCCACGCGATGAAGCCACCCTTCAGGATCATCTCGGGCTTCACGCCGAAGAGCGCGGGCTTGTAGATGACGAGATCGGCGAGCTTGCCGACGGCGACGGAGCCGACGACGTGGCTGATGCCGTGCGCGATGGCGGGGTTGATGGTGTACTTCGCGAGGTAGCGGAGGGCGCGGAAGTTGTCGGCGGCGGCGTGCGCGGAGCCGGTGAGCGCGCCAAACTGGACCTTCATCTTGTGCGCGGTCTGCCAGGTGCGACAGATGACCTCGCCGATGCGGCCCATGGCCTGCGAATCGGAGGACATCATTGAGATCGCGCCCAGATCGTGGAGACGATCCTCGGCGGCGATGGTCTCGGGGCGGATGCGCGACTCGGCGAACGCGACGTCCTCGGGGATCTTCGAGTCGAGGTGGTGGCAGACCATGAGCATGTCGAGATGCTCGTCGATGGTGTTGACCGTGAAGGGGCGCGTCGGGTTGGTCGAGGAAGGCAGGACGTTGGCCTCGCCGCAGACGCGGATGATGTCGGGCGCATGGCCGCCGCCGGCGCCCTCGGAGTGGAAGGTGTGGATCGTGCGGCCCTTGAAGGCGCGCAGGGTGTCGTCGACGTAGCCGGACTCGTTGAGCGTGTCGGTGTGGATGGCGACCTGG
>JAEXPL010000432.1 GCA_023446865.1 Verrucomicrobiota bacterium
GGCGTGGTCGGAGGCGAGGGCGACGGTGGGCTTGGACATGATGGAAAGCGGCGGACGTTGGGAGGGCGGGGCGCGGTTGGCAATGCCGGGTTGCAGGAGAACAATAGCGCGGTTTTGTTGTCGAAGCTCCCGCAAGTCCCATTCTCCAACCCCGTGCTCCGATGAACAAACTTCTCGCTCCAGTCGCCCTGGTCTGTGCGTTGGCTTTTGCCGGCTGTTCGACGCCCGATTCGCGGATCGAGCGAAATCAGGCCGCGTTCTCGCGGTTCCCCCCTGCGGTGCAGGCAAACATCCGCGCCGGGCAGATCGGGATCGGCTATACGACAGAGATGGTGCAGATGGCGTTGGGGCGCCCCGACCGCATACACCGGAGGCAATCGGCCGAGGGCGAGACCGAGGTTTGGGTCTACGCGGACAAAACGCCGCGCATCGGAATCGGATTCGGAGTCGGTAGTGTCGGGCACCACTCTGGCGGCGGCGTGGCTGTGGGCACATCGACCGGCGGCAACCGGGGCGACCGCATGCAGGTGCATTTCAGGGGCGGTCGAGTTACGGCGATCGATCGGATGGACCGTTAGTCCCTTCGCTCCAGCCGCACCCAGGTGAGGCGTGTCAGCGCAGATCGCAGACGAACTTCTGCAGCGGCACTGGATCGGAGAAGTCGCGGACGAGCAGGTCAGGGCCGTGTGCGGCGAGCTCGTCGTAGGTGAAGCCACCGGTGGCGGTGGCGACGGCATACGCACCGCAGGCACGGGCACAGGCGATGTCGTGCGGGGTGTCGCCGATCACGATCAGGTCGGCCGGAGAGAGGTCGGCGCGACCGACATGGCGCCGCGCGCGTTCGAGAGCGACGGGGCCGAGGCGGTTGCGTTCACCGGAATCGTCGGCGAAAGCCCCGAACGGGAAATAGTCCCAGAGACCGAAGTGCTCGAGCTTCACCCGCGCACCAGCGACGATGTTCCCGGTGAGCAGCCCTTGGGCGACGTTGGGCGTCTTGTGGAAGGACTCGAGGAGGTCGCGGATACCCGCGCAGGCGAGGGCGCGTGGGTTGTGGAGTTCGCGGCGCAGCGAATCGACGTACACGCCATAGAATTGCTCGAGGCGGACGGGTGGCGCCTCGAGACCGTGTTTCTGGCAGAGCAGGTCGAGCACCCAGGGATCGGTCCGGCCGCCGAAGTCGAAATTGGCGAAGGCATCCTGCAGTCCGAAGACGGCGAGGGCGGCGGCATTCATGGCGCGGTGACCGGCGTTGCCGGAGCGGATCAGGGTGCCGTCGATGTCCCAGAGCAGGATCTTCATTGCGGCGGATGAGAAGAACGAGGGAACCGGAAGCGAGTTGAAAAGGTCACACCGCCGTGAATCATCCGCCCCGCATACCCTCCGAACTTCGCCCACTATGAAACGTCTCCTTCCGCTCCTCGGTTGTATTTTTGGACTAGCGGTTCTGGTTGGCTGCAGCACGCCGCAGACGCGGATCCGCAGCAACCCCGAGCTCTTCAACAGCCTGTCGACGCAGGAGCAGGAGTTGATCAAGCAGGGCAAGGTGGCGGTGGGTTTCACCGCCGAAATGGTGAAGCTGGCGGTCGGGGAGCCCGACCGGGTGTACACCCGCACCGATGCGACCGGGAAGAACGAGTCCTGGGTCTATACCAGCTATAGCTCGCGCGGCGGCACGATGATCTACTACCGCGGCTTCTATCACCGGCGCCATCCCGGGATGTACGCCTATTTTTCCGACTACAACGACCGCGAAGTGGTCGAGCGCTACCGGGTGACGTTCAAGGACGGCAAGGTCTCTGCGATCGAGGAGATGAAGGGCGACTGAGGCGCCCGGCGGTTGCGCCGGACGCAAACGAACGAAAAGGGCCCGCACCGATCAAGGTGCGGGCCCTTTGCTTCGAGAGAGACGAACCGGACTGGAGTCGGGGGCGTTCCGGCGATCGAGGCGGCGGGAGTTTACCCGGACGCGAGGGCGTGGGAGCGGAGCGATTTCAGGGTGCAACCACTGCGGGTGTTTCCGGTCCGGGCGGAGCCGGAAAGTCTCGGGGGCGTCGGTCGACCGGCGTATCCGAGAATTTCCGCCTGCTGCGCGTGTCGGAAGCGCCGCGGTGCGGTGGCGTGGTTCGCCTCAGGCAGCCATCAGCTGCGCGAGGTGTTCACAGAAGACAGCTTCACCGGCGGCCGCGCGTGCAAGGAGTTCCTCGGCTTGGTCGTCGGGAAGGTCGTCCCAGAGGATGTGGAGAGTTCCCGTCATGGTAGCGGTATAGATCGTCACAAACGTTGATAAGTTTCGGAGAAAACGCGGAAAACGGCGAAAAAAACGACGGGGCGTCCTGTGCGTTCTGCCGGCCCGCTCCACCTGGTTCCCTCGCCGGTTTTCACCATAGCAGGGAAGCCGCTTTTGTCGCGCGGGCGGAGCGGAAGTTTCGGGTTTTTCACTCCGTGCTGACAGACGGCTGCGAAGAGCGCTTGCCCGTCTAGGGTGAAACCCTTTGCCTCGCCCTCGCATGAGCGACCTCAGGGACAAACGGATCTTCGTCAGCGGACATCAGGGCATGGTCGGTTCGGCGCTGGTGCGCCGGCTGCAGGCGGCCGGGTGCGAGCGGTTGCTGTTGCGCCGCCGCAGCGAGCTCGACCTCACGCGGCAGGCGGCGGTCGACGCGTTCTTCGCGGCCGAGAAACCCGAGGTGGTGCTCGTGGGCGCGGCGAAGGTCGGTGGAATCCACGCCAACAATACATACCCGGGCGAGTTCATCTACGACAACCTCATCATCGCAGCCAACGTCATCGAAGCGGCGCGCCGCCATGGCACCGCCCGGCTGCTCTTCCTCGGCAGCTCCTGCATCTATCCGAAGCATGCGCCGCAGCCGATGACCGAGGAGTGTCTGCTCACCAGCGCGCTCGAGCCGACCAACGAGGCCTACGCGGTCGCGAAGATCGCGGGCCTCAAGCTCTGCGAGTACTACCGGAAACAGTACGGCGTGCTCTTCCACTCGGGCATGCCCACCAATCTCTACGGTCCGAACGACAACTACCACCCGCAGAACTCCCATGTCCTGCCGGCGTTGATCCGCCGCTTCCATGAGGCGAAGGAGGCCGGCCTGGTCGAGGTCGTGGCCTGGGGCACCGGCACACCCAGGCGCGAGTTCCTCCACGTCGACGACCTGGCCGACGCCTGTTACTTCCTCCTGCAGCAGGCCAACCCGCCGGATCTGATCAACATCGGTTCCGGCACGGATGTCACCATCAAGGAGCTCACCGAGACGGTCGCCGCGGTGGTGGGGTTTGCCGGCCGCATCACCTGGGACACCACCAAGCCCGACGGCACCCCGCGTAAGCTGATGGATGGCTCACGCCTCGCCGCGCTGGGCTGGCGGGCGAAGATCGGGTTGCGCGACGGCGTCGGTCGCGCCTACCGCGCATTCCTCGAGGAGAAGGCCGCGGGCCGGCTGCGCGCCTGACGCTGCGGTCTGGGCGCCGGCCGCGGACTTTTTCGGTCGACTGGCAGGCGAGCGCGGAGGGACGATGCGGGCGTTCCCCAACCGCCAACCTGCTGCGCGCCCGCCCCATGAGCATCCCGGTATTGACCGTCCAAGGCCAGAGTCTGGCCGAGACCCACGAACGAGCGCTGGTCGCGCTCTACGAGCAGGGCGCCCGGCAGAGCACCCAGTACGACAAGCCCGGCGATCCGCCGAGCCTCGACTGCACGATGAACGCCACCGTGCTCGAGCCGCTCGCCGAGCCGATGATCCACAAGGCGTTTCCCGGCGGCATCGCCGAGTTGCGCGAGTACGTGATGGAGGTGCAGGGCGCGAAGGACCACTGGGTGAAGAACGTCAACGACGCGGCCGACACGCGCTGGGAGTACACGTACCACGGGCGGATCGCGGCGTACGGCGTCTGGCGCGAGCGCGACGAGCACGGAGCCTCCGTGGAGCGCGGCCCGTTCAAGGTCGACCAGGTGGAGGCCGTGATCGCGAAGCTCGCGAAACAGCCGTTCACCCGGCAGGCGCAGATGATCACCTGGATGCCGAACCTCGACCTGGAGTGCTACGACCCGCCGTGCCTGCAATCGCTCTGGTACCGGATCTCCGAGGATGCAGCGGGTGTCCGCTACCTGAACTGCAACGTGCGTTTCCGCAGCAACGACGCCTGGAACGCCGCGTTCATGAACATGTTCGGTTTCGTGCTCTTCAACCGCGACGTCATCGCCGCCGAGGTCGCCCGCCGCAGCGGCCGCGAGCTCCGGCTTGGCCGGATGAACTGGCAGGCCGACTCGTTCCACATCTATGGCCGCGACCTCGCGCAGGCGAAGCTGCGGCTGTTCGACCGCATCGCCACCACCTCGTTCGAGGATCGGGTCATGGAGTTCTCCGACCCGATGATCCAGGAGTGGTACGCCGAGGCGGAGGCGGAGGTGCGGCGCAAGATCGCCGACTACGACGCCAGCCGGGGATAGTGACCGGCCCGGGCTCTTGCGGAAGGTCGGGCTTGCTCCGCGGCGCGGGAGGCGAGTTCATGGCGCCGGAGCAACTCCACCTCGTATGCAACTCGAGATCCTCACCCTCTGCCGCGAAGCCCGCTACAACGGGCAGGTGCTCGATGTGGCCGGCGCCTTCGACATCTTCGCGACGCCGCGGATGCCGTTGGTTGTTCCGAGTTGCTGGCTGGCGGGGCGGGTGCGGTTCGAACGGATCGAGGAGGGCCCGCACCAGCTGAAGATCACGGTCATCGACGCGGACGGGCGTCCGGTCGTGCCGGCGATCACCGAGGACGTCTCCGTCCAGTTCGGGCGCGATCTGCCCACCGTGTGCAAGGCGTTCGCGATTCAGTTCACGCAGTTTATTCTGCCCGAGTATGGCGAATACGCGGTGAAGGTCGCGATCGACCGGATCAGCCTCGCGTCGATCCCGATCTACGTGTTGCCGGTCAAGTGAGGGTGCGCCGATGGAGGTGATCTTCCTGGGCACCGGCACCTCGCAAGGGGTACCCATGATCGCGTGCGATTGTGCGGTCTGCCGCTCGGCGGATCCGCGAGACCGGCGGACGCGGACCAGCGTCCACGTGGTCATGGACGGGCTGCATGTGCAGGTGGACGCGGCGCAGGAGTTCCGCCTGCAATGCCTCGCCAACCGGATCGAGCGGATCGACGAGTTCATCCTCACCCATGGGCATACCGACCACATTGCCGGGATGGACGATCTGCGGCGGTTTTGCGATCAGCGGCAGGGGAGGGCGTTTACGGTGTGGTCGACCCCGGAGGGCTGCGAGCGCGTGTGCGGGATGTTTCCGTATGCGATCGGCGAGAGGCCGCAGCACAAGGGCTACCCGGCGTTCCAACCGCGAGTGATGCCGGACTTGCTTGAGCTACCGCAGGGCACGATCCGCTCGACGCGCCTGCCGCACGGGACTATCGAGGTACTCGGGCTGGTGTTCGAAGAACGGAGCACCGGCGCAAAGTTCACCTACTACACCGACTGCAAGGAGGTGGGGCCTGTACAACGGGATCTCGCGCGCGGGTCCGGGGTGGTGGTGCTCGATGGTCTGCGACCGGAGCCGCACCCGACCCACATGTGTGTGGCCGAGGCCTTGGCGGTTGCCCGGGACATCGCCGCTCCGAAGACTTTCCTGACCCACCTGACCCATGCGGTGGCGCACGCGGCCCTCGAAGCAACACTACCGTCTGGCGTCGGTGTGGCGTTTGACGGGCTTCGCTTAACCATCGGAACCACAGGGCATAAAGAGTAGCCGCTAGAAAGATGACCAAACAACAAAAGAAACCGCTTGCCTAAAGTAGACTAAAATGATCTAGATAGCCGCGTAGACGATGAAACTCTCGAAACGCGGCGAATATGCTCTTCGTGCTCTGGTTAACCTCGGGATCGCTTCCGAGGTTGGTCGTTCGCTCGTTCAGATCTCGGAGTTGGCCGACCACGAGCGGATGCCGGTGAAGTTTCTCGAGCAGATCATGAAGGATCTGAAGGCCGCCGGTTACGTTGCTAGTGAGCGCGGGAAATTTGGCGGCTACCGTCTCGCCCGCACGGCTTCGGCAATTCCGATCGGCGAGGTGGTGCGGTTGCTCGATGGGCCGCTCGCCCCGATCGGCTGCGTGAGCCAGACGGCCTACCAGAAATGCTCGTGCCCGGACGAGGCGCACTGCGGGCTGCGCATGATCATGCTCGATGTGCGCAACGCCATCGCCGGCATTCTCGACCGCTACACCGTGGCCGATCTCGTTTCGGTCACCCTACGCAAGATGCGCGCGAGCGGGATCGTTCATCCGTTCGCCGAGTCGCCTACGCCTCTCCCTGGCGCGTCCCGCCGCCACCGGCCACGTCCTCAAACGACTGCCACGGCCACTCCCATCGAGGGCATCCTCTCCTCCCTTATTCCCGAATACAGCATCTGACCGCCTCCTGCCATGTCCGCTTCCATTTCCAACAACTCTGCAACCGTCCCGGCCACGCCTGCGCCCGACTGGTTGGCGGTCGTCCGCGAGAAGGTCGAAGGTCTGCGCTTCGGCGTCGTGCAGATCGTCGTTCACGACGCCAAGGTCACCCAGATCGAGCGCACTGAGAAGACCCGCCTCGGGGCGTCCCGCGAGATCTGACGGATCCACATTTCCACCGCCTACCGGCTCCACCGGCGGCGCCATCCTCCGCTCCCTGATTCCCTTCAACTGACCCGACCACGGGAAGTTCCCATGAAGACTGAACAAGAAACCGACTCCCATGTGGAACTCCACCTCCGCTCGTTATTCGGCCGCCGCCGCGGCCGCCTTGCTGTTGCTCGTGCCCGCCGCACAAGCCGCCGCTGACACCGAAGAACTCCAGGCCC
>JAEXPL010000151.1 GCA_023446865.1 Verrucomicrobiota bacterium
GGGGCCGGGCCCGCCGCGGTTGGGGCGGCGGACGATCTCCCCCGCGGGGATGCGGCTTTCGGCCGGGAGGAGACGGTGCGGCGGAAGGTCGAGGTGCGGCAGGAGATTCCCGATCGCATCGCCTCCCGGATCGTGGGCGAGTTTCGGGGCTGGTCGGGGGACACCGTGTTTCGCCTCGAGAACGGCCAGATCTGGCGGCAAACCGGCGACGGCGCCGTCTCCATCCGGCTGGATTCGCCGAACGTCACCATCGAGCGCGGCGCGATCGGCGGGTTCTTCCTCCGCGTGGAGGGGCTGGGCGCCCGTGTAAAGGTGAAGCGGATCCGCTAGGCGCCCCGGGAGGGCAGGTCGTCGGTGTAGGGCTTGTCATCCGGGTGCGGGTCCGGATACGCTCGGCGCCACCATGAAGCATTTCCTGTCCCTCTGTATCGGAAGTATGGTTTCTGCGACGGCCCTGCTGGCGGCCGCTCCGGCCGGTCCGGTCCCGCTCGCGGACTTCTTCCGGCCCGCGGCGTTCTCGGAGATCAAGATCTCGCCGAACGGCACGAAGGTGGCGGCCCTCTCGAAGTGGAAGGACCACAGCAATCTCTACGTCATCGATCTGAAGACCAAGCGGCCGGTGCAGCTCACCGGGCTCGACACCCAGGATGTGGCGGGCGTGCGGTGGGTGGGCGACAACCGCCTGGTCTTCACCTGCATGGAGGACGGCTACCTCACTGGCGGGCTCTTCGCGATCGACGCCGATGGCAGGAACAGCCAGGCGTTGGCCCCGAGCGCCAAACAGCAGGCGAACCGCGGCGCCGTCGCGATTCGTTCGACCGAGTTTCTCGGTTTCTACGGCAAATCGACCGAGGATATCCTCGTCGTTTCGAACGAGCGGCGAGACATGGATCCCGACGCCTACCGCATGAGCGTGCGCACCGGACTCAAACAGCTGGTGGCGCAAAATCCGGGAGGGGTGCGCGAGTGGCTCGAGGACCGAGCGGGCAAGGTTCGGCTCGGCTACGGCGAAGAGGGGATCAACTGGTTTCTCGTCTATCGTGACGGCGACCGCGGCGAGTTCCGCGAGGTGGCACGCGGAGATGTACGGAAGGGCGAACTGCGCCTGCTGGCCTTCACCGCGGACAACAAACAGGTCTACGTGGCGAGCAGCGTCGACCGCGACACCGAGGCGATCTGCCTGCTGGACCCTGCGACGGGGAAGATTGGGGCCCCGCTCTTCTCCGATCCCGTGTACGACGTCGGCGATGTGCTGACCGACCGTGCGACCGGCGCGCTGCTGGGCTTCGCCATCGAGCGGGAAAGAGTCGAATTCGCCTGGACCGATCGGACCCAGGCCGAGCTGCATGCGATGTTGAAGGCCGAACTTCCCGGCCAGGAGATCCGCATCACCAGCCGGTCGCTGGATGGCCGTTACGTGACGTTGTTGGCGGCGACCGAGCGCACCCCGGGCTGCTACTATTTCTTCGATACAAAGGATCTGGTGCTCGAGAAGTTGGTCGATCGCGCGCCGTGGATCGATCCCCGGCGCATGGCGGAGATGCGGCCGATCTCCTACACGGCCCGCGACGGCCTTCCGATCCGCGGCTATCTCACTCTGCCGCCCGGCCGGGAACCGAAGAATCTGCCCCTGATCGTCAATCCCCATGGCGGCCCGTGGGCGCGCGACAGCTGGGGCTTGATCGATGAGGTCCAGTTCCTGGCCGCCAGGGGCTATGCGGTTCTGCAGGTCAATTTCCGCGGCTCCATCGGCTACGGGCGCAAATTCAAGGAGGCAGGCTACGGCCAGTGGGGTTTGGCCATGCAGGATGACATCACCGACGGCGTGAAATGGGCGGTCGCCGCGGGCATCGCGGATCCGAGCCGGGTGGGGATCTACGGCGCCAGTTACGGCGGCTACGCCGCCATGGCCGGCCTCGCCTTCACGCCCGAGCTTTACCGCTGCGGCGTCAATTACGTGGGCGTTACGGACCTTGCGCTGCTCCTCAAGACGATGCCGAAATCATGGGAATCGGTGCGGGCGCAGGTCGAACTGATGACTGGCAATGCGAAGAAGGATCGCGAGCGCATGGAGGCGGCCAGCGTGACCAAGCATGCCGACCAGATTAAGGCTCCGGTGTTCTTCGCATACGGCGAACTCGACGACCGCATCGACATGCGGCACGCGACGAAGCTCGCCACGCAGTTGCGCCAGAACAAGGTGCCGGTGAAGTGGATGACCCGGGCCGATGAGGGCCACGGCTACCGGCGCTGGGAGAACAAGACCGCCTTCTACGCCGAGCTCGAGAAGTTCCTCGCCGAGTATTTGGCGCCGGAGCCAGCCGCGTTCGGGGAGATCGGCGAGAGCAAGGTGCTCGAGATGCCGGTCGGCACCCCGGTCAAGGAGTAGGGTAGAGAACCGTTTCTGCCGACCTCGTCCTTGCCGCCTGCCGCCCACCGGCGGCGCGAGGCCGGGAGGCGGAGATGGGGCGTGAAGCCCGGCCCGGCGACCGGAGTTACAGATGCCGGCCCCAGCGAGGGAGAGGAGGGGTTTTGACAGAATTCTGCATTTCAGTGGGTTGAATGGCGGGCGATAGTATGCGAGCCTACGGCGGTTCTTTTCAGGATTCAGTCAGTTCGGCTCAACCTCCACCCCTCAGTATTATGTATCATTCTATTATTACAAAGCGGGGGTTCACGCTGGTCGAAATCATGATCGTGGTCGTCATCATTGGCCTTTTGGCCGCGTTGGCGGTCCCGGCTTGGCAGCGTGCCCGTTTGAATGCGATTCGTAGCACGATGGATAATGACGCGCGGCAACTCGCCAGCGCTGCGCAGCAGTACTTCATGGAATTCGGCGTCGCGAGCGTGGCCGTCGCCGTCGACTACGCCACCGGCACCGTCACCGGTGATCTCGCCGATCGCGTCCGGCTCGTAGGCTCCCACTACACATTCGTCTCGCCTCACCTCACGGCGGACGACCCGTTCAGCATGACCCACGAATGGCTGCCTGCGGCGCGCATCTACAACCCGGAGGGCCAGCCGCAATAGTGCCGCCGCTGGCCGCGGTGCTGTACCAGCTTTTACACTTTTGTGAAACGCGGGCCGTTGACTGAGCTTTCCGGCTCGATTTGCTTCCCGTTGTTCGCAACGTCACCAACCCCAACCGTAACTCAAGGTTCAAAGGATATCATATGAACATCCGCTCCAAGCAGGGCTTCACCCTCGTCGAAATCATGATCGTCGTCGTCATCATCGGTCTCTTGGCCGCCATGGCGATTCCCGCCTTCCAGAAGGTCCGCACCAGCTCGCTCGAGAAGACCGTGCTCAATGACGGCCGCCAGCTCGGCGCTGCCATCCAGCAGTATTGCATGGAATACGGCGTCTCTGCTGTCCCTGCCGGTGTCACCGCCAACACGACCACGGGCATCCTCACGGGCAACGACCAGTTCACGGCCTACGTCAAGCAGATCGGCAAGAACATGACACTGAGCGCCGGTCCGTGGAATGCTGATGCCACCAACTCGTTCACCCTTCAGTTGACCGGTGCGTTTGGCGGCACGGCCAGCACCTTCAACGGCGAAGGCAAGAAGATGTCGACCAACTGATCGGTCATCGTATTTTTTTCCACGAAGCCGCGCCCGGATCCGGGCGCGGCTTTTTCTTTTGAGCTCGGCGCGCGCGTGCGGAATATGTCCTCATGATTGAATCCACGATTTCGATCGACCGGCGGGTGCTTGCTGTGAAGTTCGCGCTGGGGCTCGCGTTGTGTGTGGGGCTGCTGGTGCTCCGTTATCGGTGGCTGTCGCCTGCGGGGGCGATCCCGCTGCAGGATGCGTTGGGGTACGGTATCGTGCTTCTTTCCTTTCTTGGTTGGTGCTTCTTGGGTTGGCGGCGTGGGATCGCCCGAGGGTGGTGGAGCCGGGCGCGATTGCTGGACAATCGCGAGGTGTTGCTCTGGGCGTTGGGCGGTGCGGTGTTCCTGCAGCTCCACGAGCCGCATCTACCGAAGGTGCTGTTCGACGAGTCGACGCATTCGGCGATGTCGCTGGTGATGCACCTGGAGAAGAAGGCGATGATGCCGGGGGTAAGCCACTACATCGGGGACCGTTTTGTGGTGGGTAACTTCTATCCCTCGTTTCGCGCCTACCTGTTCCCGTTGCTGGGCAGCCTGATCAGCGATGCCACGGGTTACCGGGTGGAGAACCTGCTTGTTCTGAACGGCCTGCTGGCGTTCGGGATTCTGGTGCTGGCGGGCATCGTGGGACGTCGGCTGGGCGGGCGTATTGGAGGGGTGGTGGCGATCGGGCTGCTGCTGGGATTGCCGCTTCTGGCGCAGAATGCCACCAGCTACGGCTATGATCTGCTGAACATGTTTATGCTCGCCGTGCTCGGCTATGTGGCGGTGGTGTTGCCGACCGTGGCTGATTCGGCGCAGCGCCGGTTGATTCTCAGCTTCGGAACGGCGACAGCGGTGCTGCTGGCGGTCTGCCGGTACGAATCGATTCTCTACCTTTTCCCGTGGGCATTGATCGTCGCGCTCCAATGGAAGCGTTGGGGTAAGGTCGTGCTGCCGTGGTTTGTGGCCCTGGCGCCAGCCCTGCTGCTTCCCTGCTTTCTGTCGAATCTTTTGATGCTGGGGCAGCAAGTGGACGCCTACGCTGGACGTTTCGACGCCAAAGTCGGGTTCTTTTCTCTCTCTTATCTTCCGGATCATCTGTCGCAGGCCGTATTCTACTTTACGACGTTGCGGCGCGACGGCACGAACAGCCTGCTGCTTTTTGGGGCAGGGCTCCTTGGTTTCCTGTTCATGGTGGTACGGCGGACCCGCGGGACCGACCGAACCCGAGACGGGCTGCTGATCTTGGTGGTGGCGACGG
>JAEXPL010000032.1 GCA_023446865.1 Verrucomicrobiota bacterium
CTTCCCTTCCCTCTCTTCTGTGAGTCCGCCTTCTGAATTCCGCCCTTTTCCGCCCGGCTCGCGCGACAATCCGTCGTCCGTCGCCCGCCCGCCGTGCTGCGGCCTCGCCTCCGCCCACCAGCACGACATCATCCGGCTGCACGACGTCACCGTCGCCTATGGACACCACGTCGCCATCGAGGGCGTCACCGCGCACATCCACTGCGGCAGCCTCACCGCGATCGTCGGCCCCAACGGCGCGGGCAAGAGCACCCTCCTCCGCGCCCTGCTCGGCTGGATGCCGCTCACGCGCGGCGAGATCCGCATCGGCGATTCCCACCCGCAACACGCCCTGCCCCGCCTCGCCTACCTCCCGCAACGCCAGGACATCGACTGGGATTTTCCGATCACCGTGCGCGGCGTCGTCGAACAGGGCCGCTATCCCGCGCTCGGGCCCTTCCGCCGCTTCCAACAGATCGACCACCAGCTCGTCGACAACGCCCTCGCCGAGATGAAGCTCACCGCGCTCCAGGACCGCCAGATCCGCGCGCTCTCCGGCGGCCAGCAACAACGCGTCTTCCTCGCCCGCGCCCTCGCCCAGGGCGCCGACATCTTCCTCCTCGACGAACCCTTCGCCGGCCTCGACGCCCCCAGCACCGCCGAACTCGCCGCCGTGCTCCAGTCCTGGAAGGAGCTGCACCGCACCGTCGTCGCCGTCCTCCACGATCTCCCGCTCACCCGTCGCCTCTTCTGCGACACGCTCCTGCTCGACACCCGTCTCCTCGCCGTCGGCCCCACCGCCGAAGTCCTCGCCCCCGCCCGCCTCGCCCAGTTCTACCCGGCGGCGAACAACCCATAGAGCACCAAGACCATGAAGAGATTCCTGATCCCCGCCGTGGGATTGCTGATCACTTGTTCGGGATGCACGCATGGCCCGGCCGGCGGTGTCGTGGTCGGCCAAACGGTCGGCGAAATCCTCAAAACGGAAAACATCTCGCTCGAAGACTGTCGCCCGGGCGACGAACCAGCCGGGGTCCTTAGCAAGGTGACTTACTTCAGCACGCGTACTCAGCAGGTTGTCACCCTTCATACCGTGCCCTACCCGCTGGAGGCGGATCCGTGGGTCCCGCAAAAAGCAAAAGTACTCGCCATTACCCGTGCAAAGCCCGAGGTGACCATTCTCGCGGTTGATGAAAACGGAGCGCCAGTCTCCGGCGCGAGAATCATCGGTACACGCGACCAAGTTCTTGGTGTCACCGACTTCGATGGTGCTTTTCGCCTGACGGTCCGGAATGCCGAGATGGTCAATGTCGACGTGACGAGTGAAGACTATGAGCGCGGTCATGCCTTCTTCTCGCCGTTGCAGGCGCAAACAGCCGTAGTGTTGCGGGCCAATCAGCCAGACGAATGGAGGGAATCCATGGAGGCGATCCGCTGCGGACGCGGCGATCTGCACAACGCCTATTGCTTCTTCGTTTTCCACGGCTGCAAAGAAGCAGTGCCCTTCTTGATTGATCGCCTCGAAAGAGAAAGTCCCGCCAAAGGGCAAACCCGGATCATCTGTACCGCGGCTCATTGCCTCGAAGCACTGCAAATGCAGACGGGAAAGGACTTCCGTTGGGATGTGCTGGCGTGGCGCAATTGGTGGGAAACGGAAGGCAAGGTTCTACCTGAATCGTACTTCAACGCCCGTCGGCGCTGCGAAGAACGCGAACGCCGATGGAAACAGCAACATGAGGCACACGCGAAAGAGCCTCTGCCGGTATCGGAAGACCGAAAACTGGAAGAGGCCACACCTTCCGCCCCATGATCTCCTTCCTCCTCGAACCGTTCAGCTACGCCTTCCTGCAGCGCGGGCTGCTGGTGGCGGCGTTGCTCGGGCTGAGCGGCGGGCTGCTGGGCAGCATCCTCGTCCTGCGTCGGCTCTCGCTCATGGGCGACGCCCTCTCGCACTCGCTCCTGCCCGGCATCGGCGTGGCGTATCTGCTTTTCGGACCCAGCCTGCCCGCCCTCCTGCTCGGCGCCCTTCTCGCCGGCCTCTTCACCGCGCTGGCCAGCGGCCTCGTCAGCCGCCTCACCCGCGTGAAGGAGGACGCCGCCTTCGGCTCGCTCTTCCTCGTGCTCTTCGCCGCCGGCGTCGCACTCGTCAGCCGCCTGCCCACGCGCGTCGATCTCCTGCACTTCCTCTTCGGCAACATCCTCGGCGTCGGCCCGGCCGATGTCGCCCTCGCCGCCGGCGCCTCGGCGCTGAAGATCGCCGTCTTCCTCGTCTTCCGCCGCAGCATCGTGCTCGAGACCTTCGATCCCGTTTTCCACCGCGCCACCGGCGGACGCGGCGGGCTCACCCACCTCGGCGTGCTCGCGCTCTGCGTGATCAACCTCGTCGCCGCGCTCCAGGCAATGGGCGTGGTGCTCGCGCTCGGGCTGTTTCTCCTCCCCGCCGTGACCGCCTACCTCTGGTGCGACCGTTTCTCCCAGATGCTCGTCGTCTCCGCCGCCACCGCCGTGCTCGGCTCGCTGGTCGGCATCCTCGTAAGCTTCCACGCCGGCCTGCCCAGCGGCGCCGCGATCGTGCTCGCCCTCGGCGCATTCTTCCTCGTCTCCGCCTGCGCCAGCCCCCGCTACGGCGTCATCGCCCGCCTCCGCTCCAGCCGCCGCGAAGGCAAAGCCATCAAGCACACTTGCGAGTGACCGGTCGCCCGTGGCCGGTGGGCCGGTGGACAGTAGGCGGTAGCCGGTGACCGGTTGCCGGTGGCCATCCCCTTCACCGCGCGCCGCTATCAGCCGATCCGGACTATTGAGCCTTGCTTGATAGCCTGACGCTTGCGGGTGGACCCGCCTGCCCTCAAGCGGGTCGAGGACTCGGTCTGCGGCGGAACTCCAGTCATTCGAAGACGAACGCCGTCCGCGGCCGCTCCCGCCCGCGCCCGCGTTGGGGGCAACGCGGTCCACCTTGGTCAGTCTATTGTG
>JAEXPL010000063.1 GCA_023446865.1 Verrucomicrobiota bacterium
GAGGCGTGGGCGTCGTGTGTGACCGGCGGCTGGGACAACCACGCGCTGGGCAACTACTCGAGCGTCACCGGCGGACAAAACAACATCGCGAGCGAGACCGCCGCGGTCGTCACCGGCGGCACCGAGAATCAGGCGCAGGCTTGGGCGTCCAGCGTGACGGGCGGAAGACAAAATACGGCAACTGCCAATGGTTCGACCGTGAGTGGCGGTGAAAGCCGCGCAGCGACGGGCGATAGCAACTGGGTCGCCGGCAGCCTGACCGAGGCGAATTGAGATGGGATCGGGTCCGCGGCAGGGAGCACTCCCGCCGCGGACCTTGGCCGGAGGCGGAAACTTTCGGCTTCTCACCGCCGGTGTGAGCGGGTATTCAATACCGTGTCGCCGGCTGCACCCCGCAGCGCCGGCGGCCACGGCGGGCGGAGCTTGGTGCCCCGGCCGGCCACGCATACCCCATGGAGACGAGCACAACGGCGGCGGGATTCACGTTCGCGGCGGCGACCGAGGCGGAGCTGGCGGAGTTCCGGCGCGTGCGGGAGCGCCTGCCGCGGATGCTGGCGGCATGGAAGAGCTATGAACAGGGGGCCGTCTTCGCGCGCCAGCTGCACCGGTTCAGAGTAGCGGACGAGCGAGTGAAGGATGCCGTGGCGCAGTTGCGGGAACTCTGGAATGCAGCGCTGGTCGCGGTATTGGCACACTCGGTCCTCGACGTTCGTGCAGAGGTCGGAAAACCCGGGCCGAGCGAGTGCGAGCGCCGCGCACTGGCGACGCTCATGGAGCGATTGGCCGCGATCAATCGGAAGTGCGCCTCAAACAAGGACACGGCTTTCAAGTTCTTTGCCCATGCTCAGCTTGATCTACCGTGTGATCCTGTGGGCGCCGAGCTGGGTGGGCTCATTCGCAAATGGCTGCTGTTTGAGCCCAAGAGGGAATGCGCCGCGACAGCGCGGGTTCGGCAGCTACTGGATCACTTTCTGGCGCGGCTCGACGATGACGCGGTGGCCTATCTGCGAGTTGCTCTGCCGGAGCAGTTGGCGCCGGATGACATCGAGGAGTTCCAGATGGCGGTCGGCAAACTGGCGCGCGAGTACACTTCGGCGGATTTTCCGAAGGAATTTGCTGCGGAGTTGGCCAAGACTCATGGGCTTCTGGCACTGCTCAATACCTTCCACCAGAAATGCTGGGCGGCGCTGGGCTGCCTCCTCGCCGAAGGAGGGATACCGACCCAACTCGCGATCTGCGAGTATGGCATCTGGGAGCGCGTGGCAACCGGGCGGCTGGAGATTGCAGCCAAGACGAGCTTTGCCCCGTTCGGTCTGGAATTTGGCGATGCGTTTCTGAGCCATCCCGAGTGGTTCACCAAGATGGGGCTGATCTGGCAGTTCCTCCTCGCCTCGACCGGGGCCGTGCCGGCGGCGCAGCTGGGCGAGGGCCTCGCGCGCTTCGTGCTCAGTCCGCGAACACTCCCGCGCTGGGCCGTGCCGGGCGACTCGCCGGCGGGGAAACTCAAGCACGTGCTGCGCGAGCTGAACGACCTCGCGCTGGGCGACGTGCGCGACACGGTGCAGTTCCGCCACCTCGCCGCGCGGATGCAGAGCCGCGACACCGCGTTGCCGGAGCGGCTCGCGCTGTTCGGGCAATTTCTCGCGTTCGCGTTCGAGCGGACCCAGCCGGCGGACACGAAGCTGCGCGCCACGGTCGAACGGCTGCTGCATGCGGCGCTGCGCGACGCCGAGACGATCCTCGCCAACGCCGACTGCGTGCTGTGCGCGGAGCGGCTGCAGTCGCCCGACGAGGTGGCGTTCAACGAACTGGTCGCCGCCGAGGCCGAGGAGGCGCGGCGGGCCAACGACGAGTTCCAGCGCTGGATGGCCGAGGCGCTCCGACCGGAGAACGCCGCCACCGCGGCGGAAGTGCCGGAGGCGGAGGCTGGGGCGGATGGCGACGACGCGGGCGCCGAGTTACCGCCGGAGGAGCCGGTGGCGCTGCGGTACGTCGATAACCTCGGCGCCGAGCAGTGGCGGTTGCGGGATTTCGTGTCGGCGCGCGAGCGGCTGGGCGGCGACTTGGAGCAGTTTCTGGATGCACACGGGATCGAGTCGGTCGTGCCGGCGCGGAGCGTGGCGGAGGCGTTGCGGCATTTCCTCTACGACCTCACGCCCGAGCAGCGCCGGGAGCTGCCGCTGGAGAAGATCGCCGGCACGGGCTGGCGGAAGCTGAAACGCGGCGGCCAGCGCATCTACGTGCTCGAGCGCGACGGCTCCGTCTATTTCCACCTGCTCAAGCGTCGCGACTGGGTCCACGCCGACCTGCTGGAGGCGCGGTACTGAACGCGCTGCTGGCGCTGACGGTGGGGCTCCGGCGGGTCGGAGTGGTGTTGAACCACTGATCGGCTTCGCCAACGGCGAAGCCTTGGAAGTGTCCTCCGGCTGATCGCCTCCGGGGCGAGGTGGTCGGCGCCCGCTGATCGCGGGCGGGATCGACGAGAGAGAGCTTGTTCCTGCCCGAAGAAGTCGACAGTTGACCAGCAGCGTGTGGGCAAAGTCCGACAGGCTGCTAGGCCGCTTGCCGCGAGGTGATGGCGGCGATTCCGGTGGTGCGAGTGGGTGGACTCACGGCTTCGCTTTTGCCGGCGCAGGCTCGCGGATCTTCCCGAGGGTGTGGCACCGTGCATCCTTCTGTTCGGCGAGCTGAATCTCGAAAGCGAGCACGGCGGCGACGATGTCCTCGGGGTCGAGCGCGAGGCCTTCGCGTGCACTGGCGATCGCCGCGTCGAAGTCCTCGCAGCGGCGGGCGAGGTCGGAGAGCAATACGGCATCGGCGCCCTTCTGGTTGTAGAGCGACTTCCCCTCGGCCTTGAGCCTCTGGAGCCGCTCGCGGACCAAGGTCCGGGAGTGTTTGGCTTCGGCGGGTTTCTCGGCGTCGTCGCAGGCCCACGCGGCGCAATGTGCGGAGCGGATGGCCGACTCGATCCGGCCGGATTGGTCGGAAACGAGCATCGCGCAGAGGAAACGGTTGGCCAGCGGTGGAAACAACGGGTTCTTCAGCTGCGCTTGATAGGCCGGCGACTTCACGACAGCGGCCGCCGCCGGGGTTCCTTGGGCGAGGTCGCCGGCGCAGTAACCGCAGTGCGGGCACTCCTGCACCCAGAACTCCATCGTGGAGCGCTGCATCTCGGCCGGGCGGAGGTCGAGGTCGGGCGCCCCCATCGTGTTGGTGGAGCCGATCACGGTTTGCTCGCTCTTGGCGGAGCAGACGGCGCAGGCGACTTCGATGCGTCCGAGGGTGGTCGCGTGGAGGAGGGCGGATGCGGCGAGGGCGAACACCGGCACAAGAGTGCGGCGGAGGAGTAGGTGAAGCGGGTTCCGGGGCATGGTGAGAAGGTTAGGGGTGGTCGAAGATGCCTGCGAAGCGAGTCGTCGCGGATGGCGGCTATCAATACGCGCTCGCCGAGAGGCGCTGGTAGTCGAGTTTCCCTTTTGGGTCGATGATCAGGATCTTCGCGGTGCGCAGCTCGGCGATCAGCGCCTTGGCGTCGGTCTCGGTGATCTTGTCGCCGAAGAACGAGCGGGTGTGGCGGATGAGTGTCGCCTCCTTGCCGGGCCGGTTCTTGGCGTTTTTCCGCAGGTACTCCAGCAATAGCTTGGATTGTTCACCGAGGTGCGGGGTACCGGTGGCGGTGGGTTGGGGGACGGCGATCTTGGTCGGGACTGGGGGCGGTGGCGGGGCCGGAACCGGAGTCGGCGCTGACTTCGCCTGGGGCGAGGAGAGCTTGCCGTCGCCGTCGAAGTGCAGCGCGGAAAAGTCGTCGTGGCGGCGGACGCGGATGTGGCGGTGGCGCAGGTGCTCGATGAGCGGGTCGTAGCCCTTGTCGTGGGAGACAATGTGGAAGAAGCCGAGCGGGTCGCTCTGCACGGCCCGGCCGAGGTAGAAGGTGAGGGCGAAATCGAGGGCGTTCCTGCCGGGCTCGGCGAGACGCACGAGCTCCACCGTGCCGGCGTGGTTGAGCAGCTGCTCGACGAGTGCGGCGTCGAGCTTCTTCTGCACTGGACCGAGCAGCAGCGTGAAACTGACGGATTTGTGGCCGAAGACCGCGGAATCGATTTCTTGGACGTTCTCGAAGTCCACGAAGACGTGGTTGGTGGGCAGGGGTAGTGTCATTGCGCCGGCGAGTGTTGCGGAACGGATCGCTGAATACGAGCCGGGAGTGTCGTGCGGACGGGCCGGATTGGTTTTGGCCCACTGATGGGCTTCGCCAACGGCGAATCCTTGGAAGTGTCCTGCGGCTGATCGCCTCCGGGACGCAGTGGGCGGCGCCCGCTGAGCGCGGGCGGGGATCGGCGATAGCCAGCGATCAGGCTACCGCTTGGAGCACGACCTCGGGGTTGGAGGCGGCGATGCGGAGGAGAACCTTGGCGGCGCCGGTGGGGGCGCGGCGGCCCTGTTCCCAGTTCTGCAGAGTGTCGATGCTGATGCCGAGCAGCTTGGCGAACTTGGCTTGGGAAAAACCCATGGAAGCGCGCACCGCGGCGACGGAAGCGGGATCGATGCGGTCGATGCGGACTTTGCCCTTCAGCTCGCCCCGGCGCGCGGCTTTCAGCTCGCGGACGCCTTGGAGGAGGTTTTCGAAATCGGCCTTTTTCATGGTGTGGAAATGAGTTGGGCGAGGAGCCTGAGTTGATCGCGGGTGAGGTCTTGCTGCTCGTTCTTGGCGTAGGCGTAGACGAGGTAGATGCGGCCCTCGGTGGAAATATGGTAGTAGATGACGCGGGCACCGCCGCGTTTGCCGCGACCGCGCAATGGTCGGCGGAGTTTGCGGAGTCCGTGTCCGGCGGGAATCAGGTCGCCGGCTGACGGATCGGCGAGCAGGGCCAGTTCGAGCTCGAAGACCTCCTGTTCGGAGAAGAGCCCGGCCGCTGTGCGTTCGAAGGTCGGCAGACGAACGAATTCCACGGGTAACAGGTACGCCAAAGGCGTATATCGTGCAAGTGCCGTTTTCTGATGGGTGAATCCATGTCTGGTGCCGGGCGAACGGGGCTTGCCGGGTGTTGGGTGGGCACTACGGTCGGAGGTGCCCCATGAAAGTGAAGTGGATCATATGGGCCGAGCGTGGCCTTCTGCTGACGGTGGTTCTGGCGATCAGCGTGCTGACTTTCCTTAACGTGCGCGACTACCGCCGGTACAAGTTCATCACCGAACTGGAGCGGCATGTGACGCCGGAGCAGTTCGCGGCGATGGCGCGGGTGTGCGACGTGAAGGAACGCCGGGAGTTCAAGAGCTACAAAGGCGCTGCGATTCCCGTCGAGTTTGCGGCCTTGTCTCCGCTCGATGTGAGCGCTTCGTGGGGCCTATGCGATGTGAAGCTCTACGAGCGCGGTTTGGCGTATGCCTACTTGCGCATCAATTCCTCGCCGCGCAACCAACGGGCACACGTGTTCTACAACTTCGACGGTGATCAGCGGGGGCACGATGTGTGGTTGAGGGATCCGGCGGCGGAGGAGCCATTTCATCCCAAGGGCAGACTTCTGACCATCGGTACGTGGTCCCTTGATGAGAGTCGCCGGTATGTGATCACCGGTGATCTGCTTTTGGTGATCGAGACGAGCGGCACGGTCGGAAGGCAGGACGAGATTCTTTTTCGGCGGGAGCTTGATTCCGCTGAACGGCAGCGGGTGCGAGAGACGATCGCCCGAATTCCGCAGGCGAACCGGGGCAAGATCTACACGACAGGAGCGGCCGACGGACTGACTATGCACTTGGCGTTTTCAGAGGACGGCAGTCCGTCGGGCGACGATATGCAATTGGACAATGCCTGGTGTGATGCCGTTGCTGAGATCGTTGGCGTGATCTCCGGATTGGTCCCGGCGGAGCTTCGGTTGCCTGGACGGGATGAGCTCTATCGCTGGGAACACGGAAGTGTGCCGACCCATGTGTACACGAATGTAGAGTGGGCGAAACGTGGGATCATTCCTTTCTGCGATTACCCGTGGTGGCTGATCTGGCCGCGGCTGGCGCTGGGCGTGAAAGGTTAGCGCTCGACTCCAGTAAGAAAACGGCCCGGCGGGGAGGCCGGGCCGTGGGGAGAGGAACGGCGCGACCGAGGTCGTGCCCTACGTCAGACATCCGTGCTCATCCGTGAAATCCGTGGTTCTCCGGATGCCGACCGCGTCAGCCGACCACCAAATTCAGGATGCGGCCGGGGACGAAGATCACTTTGCGGAGCGTCTTGCCGGTCGTGAATTCCTGGACCTTCGGGAGGGCGAGGGCGGCGTCCTTGGCTTCGGCTTCCGTGGCAGTCTTCGCGAGGAGGAGCTCGCCGCGGAGTTTGCCGTTCACCTGTACGACCACCTTCATCGTGTCGGTGACGAGCTTGGACTCGTCGAACGACGGCCACGGGGCGGTGCCGAGCGGCGCGGTCTCGCCGAGGCGGGCCCAGAGCTCGTGCGCCAGGTGCGGGGCGAAGGGCTGGAGGAGCTGCAGGAAGGTCTTGATCGTGTCGCGCGACACCGTCGCCGCTTTCTGGAGCTGGTTGCGCAGGATCATCATCTGCGGGATCGCGGTGTTGTAGCGCAGCCCCTCGATGTCCTCGGTGACCTTCTTGATCGTGGCGTGGAGGAGTT
>JAEXPL010000083.1 GCA_023446865.1 Verrucomicrobiota bacterium
GCGCTTTGCCGCTCGCACCCGCAAGGCCTCCCAGCCGAGGCTCCGGCATGCACGAGAACGGTCCGCCCACCGACCCCTACCAGCCCGTCCACATGGGACTGCCCGCCTGGGCGCTTCTCCTGCCCCGCCTCTGGCTCGCGTTGCCGTTCACCGCCGTGGTGGCCGCGCTCGCCATGGGGCCGATGCTGCCGGGCCCGCTGCACTTCGACCCGGGCCTGTCACCAGTCGCCAACGGCTGGATTCAGGCCGCCCTGACCACTCCCGTATTCTGGTGGAGCGGTTGGTTTTTCCTGAAGCGCTTCGCCCGTTCGTGGCGCACACTGGATTTCAACATGTTCACGCTCACGGTCACCGGCACCGGAACCGCGTACCTGTCCAGCCTCTTCACCCTCCTCTTCCCCACCGCTCTGCCGGCGGCGGCCGGCCACGCCGGACATCCGCCGCTCTACTTCGAGTCCGCCGCGATGATCACCACCCTCGTGCTCATCGGTCAGATCGTCGAGCAACGCGCCCACGCCCGGACCGGCGACGCCATCCGCGCGCTCGTGGCGCTCGTCCCGCCCACGGCGGCTCGCCTCGGCCCGTCTGGCGCGGAGGAGCACGTGCCACTGGACCAGGTCCGGGTGGGCGACCGGTTGCGCGTGCGCCCCGGCGACAAGGTGCCGGTCGACGGCGTTGTCCTCGACGGCAGCGGCACCGTCGACGAGGCGATGCTCACCGGCGAGCCGCTGCCCGTGGACAAGCGCCCGGGCGAAAGCGTCACCGGCGGCACGGTGAACACCAACGGTTCCTTCGTGCTCGAAGCCCGGAAGGTCGGCGCGGATACAGTGCTGGCCCGCATCATCCGGCTCGTCGAGGCGGCCGAGGACACTGCGCCGCCGATCCGCCGTGTCGCCGACCGCGTCATCGACTTCTTCGTGCCCGCCATCCTCGGCACCGCACTCGCGACCTTCGCCCTGTGGCTGCTGCTCGGCGGGCCGGGTGCGTTCCCTTTGGCGATCGCCCATACGGTGGCTGTGCTGGTCGTGGCCTGCCCGTGCGCCCTCGGTCTCGCCACCCCGGTCTCGATCGTCGCCGGCATCGGCCGTGGCGCGCGCGCCGGGATTCTGGTGCGCGATGCCGCCACGCTGGAGCATCTCGTCGCCTGCGACGTCCTGATCGTCGACAAAACCGGCACGCTCACCGAGGGCCGCCCGGAGCTCGTCGCGTTCAAACCGGCCGCGAACACCACGCCGGACCAGCTTCTCACGCTCGCTGCCGCCCTCGAGACCGGCAGCGAACACCCGTTGGCAAAGGCCATCGCCAGCGCCGCGGCCGCGCGAAACATTGCGGTGCCCGCCGTCGCCAATTTCCGCGCCGAACCCGGCGCCGGCGTGAGTGGTGAGATCGCCGGCAACGCCCACCGCCTCGGCCGCCTCGCCTGGCTCGGACTCCAACCCGATGCCGCCCTCGCCGCCGCGGCCACCGGCGCCGAGTCGCGCGGCGGCACCGTCGTCTGGTTGGCCGACGCCGACCGTATCCTCGGCTTCCTGGCGCTCGCCGACCGTGTCCGCCCCACTGCGGCGGAGACGGTGCGCGCGCTTCGGCGGCTCGGGCTCGAGATCACGATGGCCACCGGCGACAACGCCGCAGCCGCCAGCCGGGTCGCCGCCGAGCTCGGCCTCCCGCCGCCCCGCGCCGGGCTGTCGCCCGCCGGAAAGCAGGAACTCGTCGCCGCGCTTCAGGCACAGGGCCGCCGCGTCATCTTCGCCGGCGACGGCATCAACGATGCCCCGGCCCTCGCCGCCCCCCCCGCGGGCGTCGCGATGGGGGACGGCACCGATGTCGCCATCGAAAGCGCCGGCATCGTGCTCCTCCACGGCGATCTGCAGGGGCTCGCCCGCGCGGTCCGCCTCGGCCGCGCCGTCCTGCGCAACATCCGCCAGAACCTGTTCTGGGCCTTCTTCTACAACCTGCTCGGCATCCCGCTCGCCGCGGGTGCGTTCCTCGTCTGGCCGGGCGGGTGGCTGCCGCCGATGTTCGCAGCGGTGGCCATGAGCCTGAGCTCGCTGTGCGTGATCGGCAACGCCCTGCGCCTGCGCCGACTCCCCCTTTGACGCCGTCCCGCGAAACCGTTTCCCTGTGCGGAAGTCTCAATCGCCATGCACCTTCGCCGACTCGCCCCCCTATTCCTTGTCGCCGCCCTCGGCCTCGTGAGCTGCAACACCGTCGCCAGCCGCATCCACCAAAAGGAGGCGGTGTTTGCCGCGCTGCCCGCCGCCGACCAAGCGCGCCTGCGCAAGGGCGAGGTCGCCATCGGCGACACCCCCGACATGGTCTACATCGCGCTCGGCACGCCCTCCCGCCATGTCGAGCGCACCACGGCCAACGCCAGCAGCGCCGAGTGGATCTACGACCAATATTTCCAGAGCTACGAGGGCACGCAGATGGTCGGCTATCGCCGGGTGGTCGCGGTCGATCCCCACACCGGCCGGCGCTTCGTCTATCACGAGCCCGCCTTTGCCGACGTCTATCGCGAGCGCACCGAGGACCGCCTCCGGATCGTCTTCGAAAACGGCCGCGTCGCTTCCATCGAGGAGCTCAAGCGCTGAGCAACTCGGCGCAGAGCTCCCGCAACACCGGCCGCATCCTGGCCGCCAAACGCTCGTTGGCATAACCGACCCACGCCACCGGTGTCGTCGTATCGAGCGGCGCGTCAAGGAGCGCACCGTCGGGGCTTTCAACCACGCCTCCAGCCTCGACCAACAGCATGGCCGTGCAGACATCGTACGGATGGCACGCCAACGGCGAGGCCACGCCGAGCTTGCGAAACACCAGCGGGCGCAGATCGACGGTCGCGCGATCCCGGCCGGCCATGAGTTCGTAGAGCTGGCCACCCGAGCAGACATATTGGTCGTCGAAGACCGGTGACGCCGCCCCGCGGCCGGTTTCGCCCAGACGCGCCAACAGCATCTCCTCGAGCCGGGCAGTGAGTGCCTTCCCCTCGGGGAAGAACTTCACCAGCGAGCAAAATCCGTGCTGCAGATCGCCCGCCGCCGAGGGCCGGAGTTCCAGCGCGACCGGCCCGCCTCCACGCAGGAGGTCGCGCGCGACGGCCACGACGCCCCGCCCGCGCACCCCGCTCACCTGGTCGGCGCGCCACTGCTTGGTGGTCGGGATCTCGGTCATCGCCGCCACCACGATATCGCGCAGGCTGGTCGCCGCGCCCCGTTGCGGCGCGAGGGCGGCCAGCGACCACGCCGGGCGCTTGTCGTAGAGCAGGCACCGCGTGCCGTCGATCGGGTCAAGAATCGCTTTCCACTTCGTCGCCGCGACCGGCATGCCACGCGGGAAAGTGAGCACGGTGCCATCGGCCAAGCCCTCCATCACGACCTCGACCGGCTCCGTGGCCGGCCAGTTCGCCTCGAACCACGCACCGATCGCCGCCTCACCCACACGATCGATCGCATAGATCGTATCCGCCGCCGTCACCGCCGCGACCGCGCCAAGTTCTCCGGCGCTGGACGCCCGCCGCGCCTCGATCACACCGCCGCACACCGCCACGCCCAAGTCGCAAAGCAGTCCGCGGGCACTCGCGAGAAAGGCGTCGTCCATGGCCGAAGGATTCGGCCACCCGACCCGCGCCGTCAACCTCGCCATAGCACGCAGGGTGCAGCAATTCGGCGCCACGCATCAACTCCCGCGCCAGACCAAGACCCGCCGCCCGCGACCCTGAATAAAAGCCCCTACGTGAGCTAGAGGCGAAACACACGCGGCGAGCCTCTGCCTCTTCGTCAGGGCGTCGCCTATACTGTCCATGATGAAATCTCGCGCCCCGCTGCCCCACCCCGCTCGTCGCAGTTCGGACCGCTGCGGCATGAGCATCATGGAGGTTGTCCTCGCGATGTTCGTTCTGGTCCTGATCTTCGGCAGCATCCTCGACCTGCTGTTGTACACCAACCGCATCACCGCGGAGACCACCACCGACAGCAGCGCCAGCACAATCGCCGTCGGCTATATGGAGCAGCTCCGGAGCATCCCGCTCACCGCTTTCATCAATGCGGACGAAACCGACTCAAACATCTACAAGTCGCCCCGCCTGACCGTGAGCTTCACGATGCCGACCATCCAGAAGCAGAACGCCACAACGGTCCAACTGAGGACCACTCCCTCGGATGTGACATCGGCTGTGCTGCTCGGCTCGCCACCCGGAACGACCCCGACCGGCGCCGTGGACAATCTCCAGTCTTTCGATGTCAACGACACACTGAGCACGACCACGGGTAGCTGGACGACCATTTGGCCCGGAGCCACAAGCTACACCAGCGCCAGCCCAAATCCCGGCGCAAGCGATCTTCACATGAACTTCTGGCTGCAGGTCACCGATCTCACCCCGGCCGCGGCCCCGAAGAACAAGGCGTACGGAATTCTGCTCATCTACACCTGGCAGGTGCACGTCGGCAGCCGGACGGTCTACCGCATGGCCTCACTCCGCAGCATCCGGTCGTCCATCCCGCTCACCTGATCCCGTCATGAACACCACCTTCACCTTCCGCCGGACCGCACGACACGGTTTCACCCTGATGGAGATCATGATCGCCTCGGCTCTTGGTCTCCTGGTCCTCGGGGCCATGGTCGGCTTCCTCCGGCAAAGCCTACGCGTCTACTATAGCGACCGCCTGCAGCTCCAACTGAATGCAGACGGCCGCAAGATCCGCAGCATGATCGAGACTGATTCGATCGGAGCCACGTTCTTCTGTCTCTACGACGACTTCGCCACCGCCAGTCGCGCAACCTCCGACAGCAATGTGCTCACCGCGGATGGTTCGGTCGGGCACTGTCTGGTCCTGTTCTTCACCCACCCCGATACGGCGGCCGATAACAAGGCCAGGCTGGACCGTGTCGTCACCTATTACCGCGAGATCACCAACACGACCGAGAACTCAGGCCCGGTTCACCGGAAAGCCGTCGATATTCCCTCCGGCACCGCGGTCTACGTCGAGACAGACAAGTTGTACACCATCCTGCGCGATTATCTGCCCGCCAGCGGGCTCTCCAGCAACCCGATCCTCGTGCAGGTGGCCCCGGGCGTCCAAGCCACTCCTCGGCTCTTCTACAAATTCTCCAACAACAGCGTCATGATCCAGACCCAGATCCTCGAGGAAGGAAACAACCAGCGGGTGCGCAATATCTTCAACTTCACCGTCTCGCCTCGCGGCTGATCTCACCATGAAAACGTCCACTTCGGCTTTCTCCCGCTATTCGCCCGTTCGCGGCTCAGCCCTCATCTCCGTCCTCGTCTTCGGCTTCGCCTTGGCGTTGATCGCCACGTCTGTGCTTGTTTGGTCGACCAACGAGACCAAGGTCAGCCTGCGCAACACCGCATGGCTCGAGGCTCGCAATGCCGCCGAAGCGGTCGCGGAGTATGGCGCCGCTCAGGTGGTCGCAAAATTCAACACCAGCCTCAGTCCGGACTTCACGGATCATACGCTCAACACCCCTCCCGCCTCATTCTTCGCCGGGAGCCGGGTCGACACCTCCAGTTTGGAAGCCAAGGCCGGTAACGTGGTGAATATCCCCGCCGGCGGCGGATTCTATTACGTCGATCCCACCGACGCCACGAATGCCGACGATTCGTTCCGCTTTCAGCGAGTCCGCCGTCGCGATGTCACCGTGGTTGCCAAAGCCACCGTCGTAGACCCGAGGCTCGGCTCGGTGACCGCCTACGTGAAGGAGGTCATCTCCATCCGCGGCAGCGGCTTCTACAACTACGCCATCTTCTACAGCGACAACGACCTCGAACTCCATCCGATCTCTGTCATGGATATCTGGGGGCCGGTGCACGTCAATGGCAACCTGTTTGTCGGCCCGGTGAGCGGCAACCAGCTGAGCTTCCACGGCCCCGTTACCGCCTCGGGGCACATCTTCCACGCGTGGCGCGATGTCACCACCGCCGCTGCCCGAGAAGGCGGCGGGTCCGATATCAACAACTCCACCGCCGTCAATTTCGCGAAAAACGCCGCCGGCACCACCGCCTCGATGCGGGATAGCAGCTCTGTCTGGCATGATAGCACCAATGCCGGCACCGCGACCAACACCGCTGGCCTCACCACGCTGCTGGCGAGCCTCACCGCGGCAAAAACGGCAAGCTTCGTCAATTACGCCAAGAGCACGTGGGGGAGCTATGTGAAAACTTCGGCGATGGGCGTTCAGCCCTATAATCCGATCGGCATGGGCGAACAGGTCGGAGTGAGCGGCACCACCCCCATCCTCGGCACTGATGATGCCGCCGATGCGCTCGGCTATGGTCCCCACTCGCTCATCGAACCCTCCGCTCCGCTTCCGCCCACCTCCGACCCCTACTATAAGGCCAAGGCTGCCATCGAGCAGGTGAAGTTCGCCAACCAAGCGGGCTTGTATCTGAGGGTCACCGTAACTCCCGGCTCCGGTAGCACTCCCGATTCTGCGACGCTGAAGCTCTACGGCGATCCCCACTCGGGGACCGGAACCAGCAGCGATGGACCCAACGGCGGGGTGCTGCTTGGCACCGTACCCGCCAACGTGATCAACTTCATCGCCTACAAAACCGATGGGAGCAACAATGTGACCCAAGGCATGTACGACCGTCGCCAAGCGAAGGGGGTGAACCTGGTCCAGCTCAACGTCGCCAATCTCCGGCAGGCTCTGGTTGATATGGCCGGCAGCACCACGACGAGCGGCACCACCATCTACAAAGTCGACAACACCACCAAATGGGGCGCCGGTGACGGCTACGATACGCTCGTGAGCACTTCTTCAGGCTGGAACGGCGGAATCTATGTCCAGGTCGACCAAGGTGGCTCTTCAAAGCATACGGCAGTGATTCTTGCAGGAGGAAAGACCGCCTCCGCGACCAGCAGCATGGTGCCGAAGACGAACAACAAAGACGGCCTCACCGTCGCCACCAACGCCCCCGTCTATATTCTCGGCCACTACAACGCCGACGGCGCGGTCACGACATCGTCGACCCAATTCCCGGACGATGGGAAGGACGGATCCACCGGTAACGACAGTGCCGAGTCGCCATGCTCCGTAGCGGCCGATGCCGTCACAATTCTTTCACCTGACTACTTCGGCACAAGTGCCACCCAGACGGTGCCCGCCACAACCAGCTCAGGGACCCGCGCCTACAAGAGCCGGACCGACACGCGCACGTATGGACAACCCACAGGTTCGAGCGTTGAGGTCGCAACTGCCATCGTTGCCGGCTCGAATGCCACGACTACCACTACCTACAGTGGCGGCGCCCACAATCTTCCGCGGTTTCTTGAAGACTGGACTGGAAACACCATCGCCATCCGCGGATCCTTGGTGAGTTTGTACAAGAGCAAGGTGGCCACCGGAGCATGGAATGTGCAGGTCTACTTTCCGGGCAGTCGCCAATGGGGCTTCGACAAGATCTTCAGCAACGGCCATTTCCCGCCCATGACTCCGCTCAACGTCAGCCCCAAGCGCTATAGCGTCACCTACGTCAACGCCACCACCTACGCCAGCCTGGTCGCCGGGCTTTGAGCTGAAACCCGCCGCCGGCCCCCTTCACCAAACCCTGCACCGCCCCATGCGGTGCAGGGTTTGTTTTTGCGAGCAGCGCAAGTGCTCGCTCCGGCCCAACCGCCCCATCCCGCCACCCTTCGCGTGAAACCTTTCACTCCGCGGCATGCCCGCCGCCGCTCTCCGCCTCCGCGCTGCCCTTCTCCTGTCCTGCACCGTCGCACTCACCGCCCGCGCCGATGTTCTCGTGCGCGCCAACAGCGAACGGTCCCAAGGACACCTCGTCACCCGGGAACCAGGTCGGATCGTCTCGGAGAACCCCGACCTCGACCGGCTCTCCGTCCCGCAGATCAAGCCACGATCATCGCGGAACCCACCGCCGTGTCCGGACACTACTCCCCTCGCCGATCTGTGGCGCCCAAGGAAACCCCCTAGAGCATCTAGAGGCGAAACACATCCGCGCCGCCTCTACCCGAACTCACAACTTCGGAATACGATAACCCCCGAATGAACCCCCTCCCCCCGCGAACCCTGCCCACACAGCCCGCTCGCAGCCCGTGCTCCCGCCACCGCGCCTCGTCACGCCATGGCGTCACGCTGGTGGAAGTGATCATCGCGATGCTCCTGCTC
>JAEXPL010000146.1 GCA_023446865.1 Verrucomicrobiota bacterium
CACCGGGGACGGTTCTACCAAAGAAAAAGCGCGCCGGAAACCGGCGCGCCTTGGGAGAAGTATCGTCGAAGCGGCCTCAGCTCGCCGGCTCCTCGCCCGCCGCGATGCGCCGCGCCTTCAGCGCCGCACCGATCTCAGCGACCTTCTTTTCATTCAACGGGTAGAGGATGACAAAGATGATCGAGGCGATGCCGAAATAGCAGGGGATCGTGCTCATCAAGCGAACGAGACCGTTAAGCGCCTCGGGCGTTTGCACCGCATTCGCTTGGAAGCCTACGCTGGAGAGCAATCCAAGGCCGATCGCAGCACCAATGGCCCAACCCTGCTTTTGCGAGAAGATCGAGGCGGAGAACACCAAGCCGGTTGCACGGCGCCCTTTCTTCCACTCGGCATAGTCGGCGGTGTCGGCGTACATCACCCAGATCAACGCGCTCAACGGACCGCCAGTGATCGAACCGATCAGATTGATTCCGAGAATCAGCCAGACTTGGTCGGGCTTGAGGAAGTAGTACGAAGCGGTGCAAAGGATCGCCACGACGAAGAGGGTCATGAACGCCAGCTTGCGTCCGATCCGCTTCGCGTAGAACGGAACCAAGACAGCCCCCAACAACGACGCGAACTGCCCGGTCGTGTTGAACGCCGAAACCAACCACTCGAACTCGTAGGTCTTGGTGCCGATGAAAGGCAGCCAGACCTCACGAGTGCCGACGAAATACTTGAAGTAGTGCGTCGTGACGCTGCTCCGAACCGCGACGAAAAGGATGAAGGTTAGGGTCGTGAAAACGAGAATGAGCCACGGCCAATTGGTCACCAGATCTCCCAGGTCGCGGAGCACCGACGTCTTCTGCTCCTTCGGCGGGTTCACGCGCTCCTTCGTGTTGAAGAACGTTGTGAGGAAAAGGCCTACCACCGCCACCCCGACAATCACGAACGCGAGCTGCCAACCGCGCTGTGGGTTTCCTCCGCCCAATCCCTTGGCGAGGAAAAGCAATGTGGCCGAGACAATGATGCCCGCCGAGAAGGCAGAACCGAATTTGAAGGAGGACAAGGTCGTGCGCTCGTTCGGGTTCGGAGAGATCACCCCAAGCATCGCCGTGTACGGGATGTTGATCGCTGTATAGAGGATCATCAGGAGGTTGTAGGTGAGGATCGCCCAGATGAGACCGCCGGTCACATCCCCCTTGAGGTTGCCCGCCTGCGTCGCGAGATCCGCAATGATCGTGTGTACGAAGCCGAGGTGGACCGACTTCGTCCACTCTGTCGCACGCGACAACCAGTCGAAACCGCCTGCGAGCACTCCGCATCCTGCACGGACCGGCTCGCCGAACCACTCAAGCAATTTCGCGGAAACCCCGGCGCCCGGCGTCGTGAAAGTCAGAACGCCGGCGACTGCCATCGGCACACAGAACCAGAGCAAATAGGGCCGGAACTTGCCCCAGCGCGTCTGGGTCCGGTCCGCCATCATCCCCATGACCGGATCGAAAAACGCGTCTAGACTCCGGCTCAACCCGAGCATCGCGCCGGCGGCGAGCGCCGAGATACCAAAGACATCGGTGTAGAAGAACGTCAGGTACACCATGAAGGTCTGCCAATAGAGACAGGACGCTAGGTCACCAAAGCCGAAGGAGAACCTTTCGCGGTAGGTTAGTTTGTCGCCGGACATGTTGAAGAACCCAGGGGGCGGGTGTTGAGGGGGTTGATTACGCGGGGGACGAAAACGCGACTCTGAGTGGGCGTCCGCCGGAAATCCACCCCGTTCTCCCTCAGCCGCAGCCGCCGCTCCGCGGAATGATGCATCCGCCGGGCGCCGCATCCGAGGCTGGCCAAGCCGATCGCGCCGCCCCTCAATGGCCCGCGCATGACCGCTCCCGCCCACCGCTCCAACGACCCGTTGCACGGCGTCACTCTCGAGACGATCGTCACGCGGCTCGAGAAATGGTACGGCTGGCCGGAGCTCGGCCAACGCATCCCGATCCGCTGCTTCCTCTTCGACCCGAGCGTGAAATCGAGTCTGAAGTTCCTCCGCAAGACCCCGTGGGCCCGCCAGAAGGTCGAGGAACTCTACCTCGCGACCGTCCCGCCGGAGGAGTGAGCGCGCGGCGCTTCTGAAATGCGGTGCCGTTCCCACCGCCCGGCCGCAGGGTGCTCGCTGTAGGCCACCTCGCTGAGGTGGCGCGAGAAGCCGGGTCAACGCCCCGGCCTACACACGCAACCGCAAGCGAGAACCCCCGCGATGATCCGGACCCGTTCCCGCTGCCGGATGTCTCGGGTTGCGGCGGCGGCGCTCCGCGTTCTCTCTGTGCGTCCCGTGGCCAAGAAGCGCTTCAACGACCATCCGTTCCCGTATCACGCCGAACTCGAGCTGGAGATCTCCACGCTCACCAACCTCGGCATCGGCCTCGGTCGCGTGGCGCTGCCCGCCGCCAGCTCCGCCGCCGCACCTCAGCCCCCCAACGCCGAAGTCGAGTCTGCAGCCGAAGGCAGTCGCTGGGTCGTGATGGTGCCCTTCGCGCTGCCGGGCGAACGCGTCCGCGTCCGCGTCTTCCGCAACCACAAGAACTACTCCGAGGCCGACCTCGTCGCCGTCCTCACGCCGTCGCCCGAGCGCATCGCGCCGCGCTGCCCGCTCTTCGGCGCCTGCGGCGGCTGCCAGTACCAGAATCTCGCCTACGCCGAGCAGCTCCGCTGGAAACAGCGCCATGTCGCCGAGCTCCTCCGCCACATGGCGAAGATCGAGTTCCCGGTGAACCCGGTCATCCCCTCGCCCCGCGACTTCGGCTACCGCTCGAAGATCACGCCGCACTTCGAACCGCCCCGCACCGCCGACAACGCCGCGGGTTTCCCCATCGGTTTCCTCAAGGCCGGCTCGCGCTTCACGCTGGTCGACGTCCCGCAGTGCCCGATCGCGACCGCCGCCATCAACGACCGCCTGCCCGCCCTGCGCGAAGGCATCCGCGCCAAGGCCGCCACCGGCGGCTACCAGCGCGGCGCCACCGTCCTCCTCCGCCACTCGCTCGAGGGCGTCACCTCCGACTACGAGGCCACCATCACCGAGGAGGTCGAGGGGTTGAAACTCCGTTTCCTCGCCCGCGACTTCTTCCAGAACAACCCGTTCATCCTGCCCGCCTTCACCGGCTACGTGCGCGAGCAGGCCGCCGCCTCCGGCGCGCGCTTCCTCGTCGACGCCTACTGCGGCAGCGGCCTCTTCGCCCTCAGCGCCGCGCGCCGCTTCGCGCGCGTGGCCGGTGTCGAGATCAGCGAATCCTCCGTGCGCTGGGCGCAGGACAACGCCGCCGCCAACGGCATCGTCAACGCCACCTTCCTCGCCGCCGACGCCGCCGCGATCTTCGCCGGCCTCGACTTCCCCGCCGCCGAGACCGCCGTCGTCATCGATCCGCCGCGCCGCGGTTGCGACGAGCTCTTCCTCCGCCAGCTCGTCGCCTACGGCCCGCGCACCATCGTCTATGTGTCGTGCGACCCGGCCACGCAGATGCGCGACCTCGCGCTGCTCCAGCCCGCCGGCTACACGCTCGCCGCCGTGCAGCCCTTCGACCTCTTCCCGCAGACACGCCACCTCGAGTGCGTGATCACGTTGCACAAGACCTGAGCCGTCTCCAACCTCCTCCGCCATGTCCAGCGACGCCGCGCCCCAGCCCCCGCCCGAGGAAGGCATCGAGATCCGCAGCCACTTCGTCCGTTCACGCAACGCCGTCGTCATTCGCGCCACGCTCTCCGAGCTCTACGTCGACTACTTCCTCCACCTCTCGTCGCACCACCTGAAGCCCGACCCTGCCCACGTCGCGCTCTTCAAGGACGCCCTCGCCGCCTTCGTCCTGCACTGCACCGCCCGCCCCCGCTACGAGATGATCGCGTGGACGGTGCACTTCGAGGACCCGATGGTGAACCTCTTCCTCACCGCCGACAGCGAGGAGGAGTCCGTCACCGGCCGCGTGCTCGCCGACAACGTCCGCGAGCTGGGCGGCAACCATCTCTACGCCGACGTCGTCGCGCACAACAAACCGCCGCGCCGCAGCGCCGTGCCGTTCGCCGGCGCCGACTCCTTCCGTGCGGCCGAGGCCTTCTACCTCCAGAGCGAGCAACGCCCCGCGCGCTTTTTCGCCGTCGCGCCCGAGGAGTTCGTGATGGTCTGTTCGCACCCCGACTGCGACACCGCCTGGTTCGAGGCGCTCACCGTCGACGCCGTGCGCGATCTCGACAAAACGGAGACACTCGCCCTCCTCGAGCGCCGCCGCTATGCGTGGCGCTGCGGCTGCAACCAGCGGAAGCTCCTCCGCGTGCTCGCCCCCGTCGCGCGCGAGAATCCCGCCGCACTCTTCGGCGAGGATCCCTCCGCCCAGGTCACCTGCCCCCGCTGCGCCGCCCAGCACGTCATCACCCGCGAAGCCATGGAAGCCTTCCTCGCCGATCACCCGGCGTGAGGGCGGTCCGTCGGCGCCGCCCGCCACCCGTCGACTCTTCCGATTCCTGATTCCCAGCTTTCCACATTCTCCTTCAAATCTGTCGTCCGCCTTCCCCCCCTCGGGAACCCCCGCCCCTCGCCCCGGTCCCATCCCGCCAGAACACGCTACCGCGCCGCGGCACCCACCTGCGGCCTCCGGGCCCGGAACCGACCTCCTCGCCCAGCCCATGAAACCGTTTTTCCGCCTGCTCCTCGCCGCCCTCTGCCTGCTCACGCTGCCCGCGCCCGGCCTGCGCGCCGCGCCCGATCCGGCCAACGCCCCCAAGGTGAAGCTCACCTTCGTCAACTGGGAGCAGTTCACCGACATCGCCGTCGACGGCATGGTCTCCAGGAGCGGCAGCGACCAGATCCACGACGAACTCAACCACCACCTCGCCACGCTCGCCCGGCGTCACCTCGCCCCCGGCCAGACCCTCGTGGTCACCATGCGCGACATCGATCTGGCCGGCGTCGTCGAACCTTGGCGCGGCCCCGACTTCGGCAAGGTCCGTTACCTGCGCGACACCCACCCGCCGCGGCTCGTCTTCGACTACCAACTCCTGGATACCAACGGTGCGGTCGTGCGGGAAGGCACGGAGAAGCTCGCCAACCTCACCTTCCGCTACCAGCTTTCAACGACGATGCGCGACACCACCTACTACGAGCAGCAGCTGCTCACCGACTGGATGGCCGCCACCTTCGCCCAGCCGAAGAAGGCGAAGGCAAAACCCTGACCCCTCCTTCGACCGTCGCGGCGCGGCCTCGTGCTCGCCTCCCCGGTTGTCTCAGGCCGGCACCCGCAAGGGTGCCGGTTCTTTTGTTTGGGCCCACCCGCGCGCCTCGCCCGGAAATTTCACAACGCGAACGGAGGGGGCGGCGAATCGCCGTGGCGGAATTCGTGAGAATTTCGCAGTTTGTCCCGGACGAAAGCCTCACGGCTTCCGCTACGGTGTGAAATAGGCGCGCCCGTTTCGCGCTCCCCGCGTCGCACCGCCTCTTTCCAGGTTTCCACCGGCCGCCTTCTTCGCCCACTCTGCGCCCCTCGTGACCGGCATCGTCCAACTGCTGCTCCTCTTCGCGCCGATCTTCGCGCTCATCGCACTCGGCGCGGTGCTGCGCCGCGTGGGCTGGCTCACGCCCGAAGCCGACAGCAGTCTGCTCCGCTTGGGCGTGAATCTCTTCTTCCCGGCGCTCATCTTCAGCTCCGTCGTCGGCAACGCCGCGCTCCACGAAGCCCGCAACCTCCTCTGGCCGCCGCTGCTCGGCTTCGCCTTCGTCGTCATCGGCTGGCTCGCCTCTTGGGCCACCGGCCGGGGCATCGGCCTCGAACGCGGCCGCGGCCTGCGCACCTTCGCCTTCACAACCGGGTTTCCCAACTACGCCTACATGGCCATCCCGCTCGTGAGCGCCCTCTTCAGCCCGGCCGCGCTCGGCGTGCTCTTCGTCTTCAACGTCGGGGTCGAGTTCGCGATCTGGACGGTCGGCATCCTCCTGCTCGCCGGCGGCTCGCTGCGGGAGGGCTGGCGCAAGCTCCTCAGCCCGCCCGTACTCGCCCTCCTCGCCGCCGTCGCCCTCAACCTCCTGCGCTTCGATCCGCCCGGCGCCGTCCGCCAGGCCGTCGGCTCCCTCGGCGCCTGCGCCGTGCCGCTCGGCCTGCTGCTCATCGGCGCCTTTCTCGAGGAGCACCTGCACGACCCGCGCGCGCTGTTCGACCTCCGCGTCACCCTCGCCTCCTCCGCGCTCCGCCTCGGCCTCCTGCCGCTCGCCCTGCTCGCCGCCGCGCGCTTCCTGCCGGTCTCGACCGAGCTCCGACAGGTTGCCGTCGTCCAGGCCGCGATGCCCGCCGGCGTCTTCACGATCGTGCTGGCGAAACACTACGGCGGCCAACCGCTCACCGCCACCCAGGTCGTGCTCGCCACCACCGCCCTCTCGCTCGTCGCCACCCCGCTCTGGCTCCAGTTCGGCCTCCGCTGGCTTGGCGTGTGAGACAGAGAAAAGATCCGAGAATCTGGTCAGCGCGGCTCTGGCAGTCCGAGTTTCCGCCGCAGGTCGAGGATCGCCGCCGCCGCGTGCTTCTGTTGGTTCGCAGGCGGGGCGATCACGATCCGGCGCCGCTCCGGCGGCAGTGGTTCATCAACCGGGAACCGTTCCGCCCAGCGATTCGCCTGCGCGAGCCCGTCGACGATGTCGTCGAGATGCACGGCAACGTTGGGATAGTGCTCGGAGATGACCTCCAGCAGGGTCTCACCTTCGACCGCGACATGCGTGTGCCAATAGACATTCCGGAAACTCGCGCCACCGAACAGCTCGCGCCCGTGGAAATCCACGAAGGCATGATTCACGCCCGGCGGATAGTACCGCAGCTCGGCGAACGGCTTCCACCGCGCCAAGGTTTCGCGCGCCTCGACCGTAACCACGTCGTCAGCCCGCTCGATGCAGAGGTAGGTGAACTGCAGTAAAAGCAGGTACAAGGAACGGAATGTGCCGGGCGCACCAAGCCGGTCGGCCACGCCAAGCACTGCCTGCAGTTTCCCCCGCCAATCCGCACTGCGCAGCGGCGAACCACCCTCGGCCTCGGCCCGCGCGAGCCCATCGAAGGCGGCGACAAATTGACTGAACGCGGCGCCCAACTCCGGAGCGGTGCGCTCGCACTGCCGCAGCGCCAGCGCAGTGCCCCGGAGAACAAAGCCATCGTCGCCCGCGATCCCGGGAAGCGGAACGGGCCGGCGCTGCTGCTCCGCCTGCCTCGCCATCACCAGCGCGGTCACGGAGCCCAACCCCGCTCCCTCGCGCGCCTGTGCCGTCTCCAACAACTCCACGCATTGTCGCAAGCGACGGTCGAAGACCTCCGTCGCGCTCTCCCGCTGGTAGCCGGCCACTTGCGCGCGGAGTTCCGCGCCGAGCTGCCGCATCACGGCGCGGGTCTTCTCCCCCTCGGCCGCCACCGCGGTCCGGGTCTCTCGGCCATCGGCCGCAACTCGCGCGACCAGAAGCTGCTCCACCTCCGCAAAGAACGCCTGCTGCGCCCCGGCCTGGACCGTGCCGGGATCGCCCGCGACGAGCTGCCCGAGCAGCCCGCGCAACGCGGCGACCTCCTGCCCGACCGCTCCCACCTCCGCCGCGACTCCCGCTATCCCACGATCCAGCCGCCCCAACACCAGCTTCTGGAATGCGATCCACGCCCGTCGCTGCTCCGGAGCCTTGATCACTTCATTGAACTTGCCGGAGAACTCCGTCTCGAGACCGCCCACCACGCAGGCCCGCAAAGCTGCCCCCTGGTCCGGGAGATCGGACAGACTTCGCGGTGCTGTCACCTTGCTCGCCACCGGATACAGCAAGGCGTCGTACGCCTGCTCCCAGATGGCGCGCACCGCCGGGGGCTCGCCTCCGGCGCCACCCGTCAAACCGAGGTAGCTCTCGTCCGCGGACTCGGGAAAGAGCCGATCGATCGAGGCGAACCGCCCCGCGCGGGCCTCGCTGAGCGCCGCAGCTAAAGCATCGTCCCAAGCGGCGAAAAACGCTTCGATCGCCGCCCCGCGCACGCCGAGGACTGTGTCCACATAGACCGGATGTCCGATCGCGGCGCTGCGGACCGCGGCCGCAGCCAGCGTCTCCCGGCAGGCCACCGCCAAGGCCCGTCGTAGGTCGTGGTTGAATCCCGGGTAAGGCTCGGGGGCGCCCTTCTCCAGCCTGCTCGAAAAGAGGTTCACGCTCACCCCGGCGAATGTCTCCCCCAGTCGCGCAATGGCCTCGCCCAGCCCGGCTCCGAGCACCGGACAGGCGCACGTCCCCAATGCCGCACCCAACGGACCGCCACAGGCCGCGCCGGCGCCCAGGCAGACGAGGTTCAGGAGAATTGTGCTCCGATTCTTCACACGGGGTTGCGTCCCGCAGCAGGGTTCTTCCAGGGAGGCGTGGCAAGCGAATTGGCGCCGCCCTTCCGCCCCTCCGGAGACCCCGAAAAACTCGCAACCGCGGGATGGACGAGCGCCGGCGAACCCTCTAGCGTCGCCGTCCGAATGAAGTTGCGACTCCTCCTGCCCCTCCTTGCCCTCGCGGCGCTTGCTCCCGCCGGCATCGCGCAAACCACCGACTCCGTCGCCCAACTCCGCCGCGATTTTGCCACCGTGCAACAGCAGCGCGACGCCTTCGCCGAGCAGCTCGCCCAGCTGCGCCGCGACAACGAGGCCCTCCAGGCCGAGCGCGACGCGCTCCGCGCCCAGGAGGAGGTCGCCAAGGCCAAGCTCACCGCCGCCGAGACCAGCGCCGTCGAGGCCACCGAGGCCGTGCGCGCCCAGAAGGAGGCCGAGATGACCGTCGACATGACCGTGCGCGCCTACGCCATCAAGGAGCAGGAAGCCGCCGACGCCGTGAAAGCCGCCAAGCTCGCCGCCGAGAAGCAGCTCGCCGCCGAAGAGGCCCGCGACGGTGCGCTCGCCGAAGCCGCCCGCACCGCCGCCGAGCGCGACGCTGCCAAGCAGGCCGAGGCCGCCGCCCTCGCCACCAAGGCCGCAATGCAGAACGAACTCTACGCCGCCCAGATCCGCATCGAGAACCTCGGCCGCGCCCTCGCCGCCCGCAGCGGCGTGCCCTACACCTCGCCCACCCTGCTCGCCCCGACACCCGTCGTCACCGAGGAGCCCGCCGCTCCGAAGGCCGAAGCGGCCGCCGCCGAGACTGCGTCGACCACGCCGCCGGCCACGAGTTCGCTGCGCACCCACACCGTCGCCGAGGGCGAGAACCTCTCGGTCATCGCCTTCAAGTACTACCAGTCGCCAAACAAATGGGACAGGATCGTCGCCGCCAACCGCGCGAAGCTCAAGAACCCCGACTCCCTCCGCCCCGGCATGGTGCTCATCATCCCCTGAGCCCGGCCCCCGCGCCCCGTCTCGCCCTCGCCCCGGCCCTTCCGCCGGGGCTTTTTTCTGTCACACCAGCGCCAGCACCACGCTGAGCGACACGATCGAGAGCGCGGTGCTCACGACCACGCTGCTCGCGGCGAGCGCCTCGTCGCCGCCGAGCTTGCCGGCCAGCGTGTAGCTCGCCGCCGCCGTGGGCGTGGCGAGGAAAAGCAGAGCGACCAGCGTCTCCTCGGGCGAGAGCCCGATCCAGCGTGCGAGCGGCCAGCCGAGCAGCGGCGTCACTCCGACCTTCAGCACCGAGGCGAGCAGCGCCTGCGTGCGTTTCCCCCGCAGCGGCATCGTCACCAGCGAACCGCCGATGCACAGCAGCGCCAGCGGCAACGCCATCTGCCCCGTCACGGCGATCGATTGCGCGAGCCACGCCGGCAGCGTGAAACCCGCGGCGGCGACCGCGGCCCCGGCGAGGCTGGAGAGGAGCAGCGGATTGGTGGCGAGTTGCCAGGCCAGCGTCCGCAGCGCCCCGGGCGCGGGCCGGCCGTGGCCGACCAGGAGGAGCAGCACGCCGAGCGCGTTGGCCACCACGGTGAGCGGCGCCATCGCGAGCGGCGCGAGCGGCCAGTGCGCCCCGGCGCCGCGCCCGGCCAGCGCCAGCGAGATCACCGGCAGGCCCACGTAGGCGAGGTTGCCACGCACGGCCGCGTGCAGGAACGAGCCCATCGACTCCGGTGGCACGCCGCGCACCTTCGCCACGACGTAGGCGAACCCGAGCGCGAGCAGCGTCGCGCCGCCCATCACGCCGAACACTGTCAGCGCCCGCCCGCCGCCGACCGTCGCGCCGGCGATACTGGAAAACAAATACGCCGGCAGGCCCACGAAATAGGTGAGCCGGTTCAGCTCCGCCAGCAGCGCGGGCGAGAGGAAACGCGATCGCGCGAGCACCGCGCCGAGCGCGATGACGAGGAACACGGGCAGGACGATGACGACGACAGCCACGCGCCGAAGCTGGGGAGCACCGCCACGCTTGGCAATCGGCGGTTGGCGCGCCGCACCACCGCGCTTGCCTTCCCCCGGGACCACCGCCCACGCTGCGCCCAACATGACCGCTCCCGCTCTCACCGGCGCCCAGAAATCGCACCTCCGCAGCCTCGGCCAGACGATGGATTGCCAGCTCACCATCGGCCGCGAAGGCATCACCGCGTCCGTCGTCGCCGAGTTGGAGAAGCTCTTCGCGCGGCACGAGCTGATCAAGGTGAAGCTGCTCGCCGAGCGCGACGAGCGGCCCGCGCTCTGCGCCGCCATCGAGGAGAAGACCGGCGCCGCCGAGGCGGGCGCCGTGGGCAAGACCGCGCTCTTCTACCGTCAGCACGCCGAGCCCGCGAAACGCACGATCGAGTTACCGGCGCCGAAGACGAAGCCGGCACTCTGAGCGCGGGTGAGGGAGACGAACCGCAAGTGACGAGGGCTGCCCGAGGTCGGGACGGCCCTCCGAGTCGTCCGTGAACACGGCGGACCCATTCTGCCATACGGCAGAACGCCCTCCCTGACGCCCTCAACTCCCCGGAACACGCGAATCTTCGCGCCCGCGGACCTCTCAGGATGACACGGCCCATCACTCTGCCTCCCATCGACTTGCCTGCGCCGGAACACGCCGTGAAGGCGCGGGGGCCGTGGCCAAAACCGGCCAGCCGAAAAAAACTTTCGCGCACCCCTTGAAGAAAAACGGGCTTGTTCCGATCTGATTCAGCGTCCACACACTGTTGGCACACTTCCCGCAATACCGAATTCCATGAACTGCACGATGCACACGATGTCCGCTCCGGCCGCCCACCAGGGTTGCCCGCGAGCCTTTGTGCGCCTGCAGGCCGTCTCTTCCTGGCAGATTAACCAGGAAACGACGACGAAACGCGACGCCAACGCGTACGGGAAGTGGAAAAACTGAGGAGCAATTAGCACCCGCATCCGAAGCCCACTTCCACCCGGAAGTGGGTTTTTAGTTTTTCGGAACCCAAGGCCCCTTCCGGGAAAACCGAGCGAAAAGCTCGGGTTCTTTCCCAGAAAACAACCGCGGTTCCGCCCACGGGAACCGCACCGGCCGCCGAGGCCTGCGCCGTCGGGATGACGACGCCTTGCCCACCTCGGCACCGCCCTCCGGCCGCATCCTTCCGCTGGTTGCGCTCAGCCATCCCTCCCGGTTTGTCCCGGTGAGCTCAGGAGCCCGCTCCTGTCCCACCGTCCGAGCCGTCTGCGACGGGACGCGGGGCACGCCAGTCCCACCTCTGGGATGCGACGCCGGACCCGCCCGCGGAGCCCGCCCGCCGTTTGAAACCACTGCAGCGCCTCAAAAAACGCTGCACGGCGGCGGGCTCCCGGCGGACGCGGGGTTTCACCTCCGCACCGCCTCGCGCACCGCGCATCACGGCCATCCGCCGTCCCTTTCCTTCCGTTCACCACATTTCCACCACCAATCACATGACTGCCAAACACACTTCTTCCGCCATGAAAACCAACACGTCGACCACCGCCACCCGAGCTTCTCACCGCACCGCTTCCGCCGCCGCCGCGCGAGTTACGCGCCGTGCCGCCGGCTGGCCCTACTGCCTTCAGCCGGGTCGACCCAATTACGCCTTCGGTCCGCTCACCAATTCCGAGCTGCCTTTTTACGTCCACCTTCCGCGCCCTGCCAACCGGGCCTCCTCCTTTAGTTGCGAACAGCGGCTGAACGCCGCACCGCCCTCATGAACGCCGCACCTGCCGTTCCCGTTCTTTCCAACGTCCTTGATGTTCTCGACGTCGTCGATGCCGCGTTAGCCGGCCTCGATCGCCGCCTGCCGCTCCACGTTTCGCGTGACGATCTCGCCTCCGCCGGCCGCGCCGCCCTGGTTGCCTCGTTCAACCAGGCCTCCGGTCCGCTCCACGAGATCCGCGCGTACTGCTTCGCCCGCGTCCGCGGTGCGATGTTCGACGAGCTCCGCCGGTTGGACCCGCTCTCGCGGCGCACCCGCGCCAAGGTGACCGAGGGCCGCCGCGCTGCCGCCGAACTGGAGCAGGCGCTCGGCCGCTCGCCCAGCGACGACGAACTGGCGACCTTCACCGGCCTCGCCCCGAGCGCCCTGCGCCAAGCGCTGCGCCTCGGGATCGCGGCCGACAGTCACGAGACCGATGGCGAGGCCCTGGCCGGATTGGCCGACCACGCCGCGGTCTCCCCGGCCGAACTGGCCGAGTCGCTGGATCTGGTCGAGAACGTGCGGGCGGCCCTGAGCCGCCTGCCTGAGAGACACGCCTTCGTGGTTCAGCGCTACCACCTCGAGGAAGCCACCCTCGAGGAAATCGCCGGCCAGCTGGGCGTCTCGATCGAACGGGTTCGGCAGCTGCGCGCTGCGGGCGAGAAGATGCTTCGCGAGGACCTCGAGGTCCTCGCTGTGTGAGACGGGGGAACAAGTAAGCCAAAGAACGCGGGCGGGGGCCGCTCCACCTCGGAGCCCCTCCGCCCGCGCAACCTCCAAACGGAATACTACCATGAACAACACCCGTATCCTGTATCCGCCCTCTCCTTCGCACTCGGTCACCACTCCTTCCGCCCTGTCCCGCTCCGTCACTCGGAGCACCGGGTCCATGACCAACCAGACTCCGTGGCGGAGCCCGGTTGCACTCGTCGACCACCCGAGTGACGCGCCGCCCGCCTGAGCGCGGGCAACGCTTGCCGCACGGTGGTCCTCGAACTCCCGTCGTGCGGTCGTCGAACGAGTGAAACGTTCGCGCCCGAGGCCGTGCTGCCAAAGTGCAGCGCGGCCTTTCTGTTTTGGGTGGGGCGCGACCCTCCGGGTGAGCCGGCGCATAGCCGCGCGTTGTCATCGATCTCCGCGTATCGCGCCGATCGCCTGCGGGTGGACCCGCTTGCCCCCAAGCGGGTCGAGGATTCGGCCCGCGGCGGACGCTGATCCAATTCCCGCAGCCCCGTTAGCAAAAGCAGTTCCCCGATCCGCCGTCTCCGCTTCGTGGAGCTGCTCGCGAGAGCAGCTATCGGCCGTCCCGCCGCGGCACCCGCGACGGCGTTGGGGCAACGCCGTCCACCCCCAAGCCATTGTCCTGCGAGACGCGAGAACCGCTCCGCCGGACTTGGGCTTTCTCCCGTTTTCTTCTTGGGCCGCGGCCGGCGCGCTGGTCCGCTCGCAACGGTGCACCGACTTCCCGCTCCTCGTTTCCTCGCCGCCATCGATCTCGACGGCACGCTCTTCGACCACGACGGCCACGTCGGCGCCGAGAATTTGGCCGCACTCGATCAGCTCGTTGGCCACGGCTACGGCATCGTCCTCGCCTCGGGGCGGCACCCGCGAAACATGGCCGCCATCGCCGCCGCGCTGCCGCAGGTGCGCGCAATCGTCGCCTGCCAGGGCGGAGAAGTCTGCGACCGCACGCGCAGCCGGATCCTCGCGCAGCATTTCATGCAACCGACGGATGTGGCGCTGGTCGTCGAGGCCGGGCTGCGCGCGGGTTTCGGCGTCGTGGCTTACACCGAGGACGGCGAGCACACCCCGGCGGAAAGCCCCGACGTCGACCGTTACCGTCGCATCGCAAAAACCGTCGTCGAGTGCGTGCCACCGGCGGTGTTCGCCGCCGAGCGCGTTTTCAAAGTCATGTGGATCGCGGAGGAGGCGCGGTTGGAGGGTTTTCTTGCAACGGGCGGGCACCAGGACTGCCAGCCGACCGCAGCCGACTCCGTTCGTTCGCACCGCGAGGTGTTCGAGTTCGGCCCGCGCGGCGTGACGAAGGCCACGGGCACCGCCGTGGTCGCGCGTGAGCTCGGCATCGCACCGGCGCAGATCGCGGCATTCGGCGATGCCGACAACGACGTGCCGCTCTTCGCCTGGGCCGGTTTCTCGGCAGCGATGCCGCATGCCCGGCCCGAAGTGCGTCGCCGCGCGACGGTGACCGCGCCGACCGGCCCGACCAATTCGGCTTTCGCGCGCAGCGTCGAGCTGGCGCTCGCGCACTCCCGGGCCAACCCACGGCAGGGCTGATCCGTCTGGGAGCGTTCCGGACAAGTCGCGTTGGCCGATCTCGAATGCTGCAGACGACAGAGGGTAACCAGGGAAACGAAGGGAAGCCGGCTGGAGCGAATGTCGGAAACCTGTGGACCGGCCGCGGTGAGGCCGGCACCTATCGCCGGATTCGCCACGCCCGGCTACAGCAGAAGACAAACCGCCCCAGCACGGGAACCGCACTCGGCGTCTCCGGCTCTTCGCACTCCTCCCGTATTGAAGCCGGTGCCCGGTGGGCGGCGGCCGCCGCCGAGCTGCCCTGCGTTCTCTTCGTGGCTTCTGTCGGTTCCTGCCCGCCTCTTGGCGTCAGAGTGGAAACGGCACACGCGTGAGCGGGCGGACGGCGAGGGCGAGCAACGCGCGTTCGTCGTCGTCCCCGGCCACGCGGTTGAGGTGGATCGTGTGGCAGGTGCCGCAACGATGGAGCACGTGCCATTCGCCGCGCGGGTCGACCGACACCGCGATCGGCTCCATGCCCCCGCGACAGAGCGAAGCGCGGTCGCCGGGCGTGTCGTCGAGGTGCACGCTCCAGAGGCAGTGCGGGCAGTGGTTGCGGTGGCGCGTGCCGGGCGCATCGAGCGAAAACTCGAGGCCGCAGTGGCGGCATTTCAGATAGGAAAGGCGGGCGGAGCGACGGGGCTCGTGAAACGGGCGGAACGATTCGTCAGACGGTCCGTCGTCGGACCGGAACGAGGAATGCGACATCGGGAGAACACAGTCGGAGGTGGTCTTCCCCGGTGGTGGAACGCGCGGGATGCGCGGCAGAAAACAAACGCGGAAACCTCGAACCCGCACCATCGGCACAGGGCCGATGGGCGGACGAGTGAAGGAGCGGCGGACGACGGGCGGAGCTGACCGACCGGGAGCGGAGAGCGGGCGTGTCGCTACGCCGCTTCGCCCACAGTGGTCCGACCGAAAGCCTGGAGAGTGTGCTGCTGTTTCTGCATCAAAAATACCGGAGGTCCGGCATCCGGGACAACGGCGCACCTTCGGCGGACTTCAAGGTCCGGACATTCGCGGCCGATCGTTCCGGCTCTCGCCACTCGACGCGGGTCCCTCCCCTTCAGCCCCCGGCTTCAGCCGCACGTATCCTGCGCTTCGGCGCGTGCGGCCCAGCTACTACCCACCGGCGGAGCCCGCCAATACTTTGACCACCCCGCCGCCACTCCCTTTGCTCGCGGAAACACGTTTTCCCGCTACTCCTTCCGTCACCATGTCCGCGGCTCCCATCATCATCTACACCAAGACCGACGAGGCTCCCGCCCTCGCCACCTATTCGCTGCTCCCAATCGTCCAGGCGTACGCCAAACGGGCCGACATCAACGTCGTCACACGCGACATCTCTCTCGCCGGCCGCATCCTTGCCGCGTTCGCCGACATCCTGCCGCCCGCCCAGCGCGTGCCCGATGCCCTCGCCGAGCTCGGCGCGCTCACGCTCCAGCCCGAGGCAAACATCATCAAGCTGCCCAACATCTCCGCCTCCGTGCCGCAGTTGAAGGAGGCCATCGCCGAGCTTCAGGCCCGCGGCTACGCGCTGCCCGACTATCCGGAGACGCCGAAGACCGACGCCGAGAAGGACGCCAAGGCCCGCTACGACAAGGTCAAGGGCTCCGCCGTGAACCCAGTCCTGCGCGAGGGCAACTCCGACCGCCGCGCGCCCAAGGCCGTGAAGGAGTACGCCCGCAAGCACCCCCACTCGATGGGCAAGTGGACCGCCGCCTCCAAGACCGCGGTCGCCACCATGGGCGCCAACGACTTCTTCGCCAACGAGCAGTCCGTCACCGTGGCCGACGCCACCACCGTGCGCATCGAGCATGTCGACGCCGCCGGCAAAGTCACCGTCCTCAAGGACAAGCTCGCGCTGAAGGCCGGCGAAATCCTCGACGCCACGTTCATGAGCCGCCGCGCGCTCGTCGCCTTCTACGGCGAACAGGTCGCCCGCGCCCGCACCGAGGGCGTGCTCTTCTCGCTCCACCTCAAGGCCACGATGATGAAGGTCTCCGACCCCATCCTCTTCGGCCACGCGGTGCGCGTCTTTTTCGCCGCCCTCTTCGAGAAACACGCCGCCGTCTTCGCCCAGCTCGGCGTCGACCCCAACAACGGCCTCGGCGATCTGCTCGCCAAGGTCGCCACGCTGCCCGCGGCCCAGCGCACTGCGATCGAGACCGACTACCAGGCCGCCCTCGCCGCCGGCCCGGCCGTCGCGATGGTCAACTCCGACCAGGGCATCACCAATCTCCACGTGCCCTCCGACGTCATCGTCGACGCCTCCATGCCCGCCATGATCCGCGCCGGCGGCAAGATGTACGACGCGCAGGGGAAAACCCAGGACACCTTGGCCGTCATCCCCGACAGCTCCTACGCCGGCATCTATTCGGCCACGATCGACTTCTGCAAAAAGCACGGCGCCCTCGACCCGAAGACGATGGGCTCGGTGCCCAACGTCGGCCTCATGGCCCAGGCGGCCGAGGAGTACGGCTCGCACAACAAGACTTTCCTCATCCCCGCCGCCGGCACCGTGCGCGTGGTCGACGCCGCGGGCGCCGTCCTCCTCTCGCACGCCGTCGAAGCGGGCGACGTCTGGCGCGCCTGCCAGACCAAGGACGCCCCGGTGCAGGACTGGGTGAAGCTGGCGGTCAGCCGTGCCCGCCTTTCCAACACGCCGGCCGTCTTCTGGCTCGACGCCCAGCGCGCCCACGACGCCCAGCTCATCGCGAAGGTCGAGAAATACCTCAAGAACCACGACACCGCCGGCCTCGACCTGCGCATCCTCGCGCCCGCCGCCGCCTGCACGCACACCCTTGAGCGCATCGTCCGGGGTCTGGACACCATCAGCGTCACCGGCAACGTCCTGCGCGACTACCTCACCGACCTCTTCCCGATCCTCGAGGTCGGCACGAGCGCGAAGATGCTCTCGATCGTCCCGCTAATGAACGGCGGCGGCCTCTTCGAGACCGGCGCCGGCGGTTCGGCGCCGCAGCACGTCGAGCAGTTCCTGCAGGAGAACTACCTGCGCTGGGACAGCCTCGGCGAGTTCTTCGCCCTTGCCGCCTCCTTCGAGCACCTCGCCAACACCAGCGGTAGCAGCAAGGCGCGCGTGCTGGCATCGACCCTCGACACCGCCACCGGCAAGTTCCTCGAGAACGACCGCTCGCCCGGCCGCAAGCTCGGCACGATCGACAACCGCGGCAGCCATTTCTATCTCGCGCTCTACTGGGCCCAGGCGCTCGCCGAGCAGACCGAGGACCGGGAACTGCAGGCCGTGTTCGACCAACTCGCCCGGCGCCTCGCCGCCGCAGAGCCGCAAATCGTGGCCGAGCTCCTCGCCGTGCAGGGCAAGCCGGTCGACGTCGGCGGCTACTACGCGCCCGACGACACCAAGGCCGCCGCCGCCCTCCGCCCGAGCGCGAAGTTCAACCAGATTCTGGCGACGCTCTGATTCGCGCTGTCGCCCCCGAACAAAAAGCCCCGGGCCGCGCTGCGGTCCGGGGCTTTTGCTAGACGAAAAGCGGAATCACTCGAACACCGTCGCGAACCATTTCGCGAACTGCTCGCCCACGACCGGAACGGGTTTCTGTTCGCCGTTGATCGCCGCGAGCAGGCCCATGATCCAGAGCACGAAGATCGCGAGGCCGAGCAGCGGAGCCGCGACGAGACCCAACAGCGGGATCAGCGAAAGGATAAAGCACGCCACACCGCCAATGATGAGACCCAACGACTGGCGGAGGTGGAAAGCGCCCAACTTGGTCTTGGCCTTGTTGTGCATCACAATCGCGATGACGATGCCAACGTAGCACAGGATCGGCGTGACGTACGCTAGGATCGCCACGGTCTTGTCTTCGCCGGCGGGCGCCGCGGGGGGAGGAGGAACGGGAACAGAGGTGTCCGACATGGTGGTGTTTGGGTTAAGGGATAGGGCGGCACGAACGCCGCTGAGCCCGGAGCCTATGGACCATTTCGTATCAGGCAAACCGGTTCTAGCGTGCGGGAAAAGGGCGGGCATCCCCCCCGGCTCGCCATGAAGCATGGACTGCAGGCCAGGGCGGCGACCCGGCTTCAGCGGCGGGCCACCTCAGCGGGGTGCCTACAGCGTGCATCGCCGCCCGAGCTTCGTGAGGATGGAGGATCTGGGCGAAGCCGGAGAGTCGGTGGCCCTCACTTCGCGACTGCGGGGGCCGCCGCCGCGGCAAGCGCCTCCGCCGTCCACGCTGCCGGGCGCACCACGATTCGATAATGGAGGTCGAACGGTTCGCCGGCGGCGAGCGTCAGCGGCTGCGGTGCGAGAACCGCGGCGCACACGAAACGCATCTTCTCGCCGTTGACGACGTACCACGGCAGCGCGGCAGCGACCGAGCCGGAAAGATTGACGACGGCCACGCCGCCGAGATCGCGCCCCTCCGCGCCAAAGTTGCACGCGATGGCCGCCGCAAAGGGGCGCGCACGGTCGCTTTCGAACTGCGTGACGGCACCAGTTGGTGTCAGCACCGCCATTGTCGCCGGTTGCGAGGGCAGACGAAGTCCGAGCCCGCCGTAACCGCCGTTCACCTTGCCGCCGGGCTCGCCGGGCATCGGTGTGCGGTCGAGCACCGCGCCCGAGCCGGTGGCCGTGAAATGCGCCGTCCAGTCGATACGGTAGCTGCCGTCGGCGGCAGGCGCGGAGATGCGCAGCACCCGCTGCTCGATCAGCTCGATCCGCCCTTCGGGCCGCGAGTAGGTGACAACAAAATGCAGCTGGGCGGAGCCGTCGGCCCGGGCGTTTAGGTCGGTGAGTTTCCAGCGCGTGGTCCCCTCGGACCGTTGGCCCGGACCATCTTCCTCCCAGTAGTTCACGCCGTTGATGAACTTCCACGAGAACCAAAGCCCGTAGTGCCAATAATGATCCGACGGGTGGACCACCGCGAGATCCGCGCCCGCGCCGGTGGCGAGTGTCGCGAAGTGCGGTTTCCCCTCCTTCGGATCGAAGGAGAACTTCCAGACGACCGCGCCGTCGCAGGTCCAGGCGAGCGAGGCGGTGTCGCGTTGCCAGTCGGCCCGGACCGACGCGGCACAGACGGCGACCACGAGGGAGAAAAGAGCGGAGCGAAGAGGTTTCATAGGGGAACTGGAAAGGAGACGGCGCCAGCGCCGAACGTACAGCGGCTTTCCCGCGGCCGCGAGGCGGAGCGTGCCGAACCCCACCGCGTTGCCGCCCTCCGGGTGGCCGCGTCCGCGTGGCGTCGATCACGTCCCTGATCCCCGCGATGCACTGGCTGCGCTGCACAGGAGGTGACGGTGTCCGTGCGCTCCGCGCCGGCCGCGGACGCCGGCCCAGTGTTCTTCGCCGCGAAGAACACGAGGCGGCGTCCCTACCGACGCAAGCCCGATCGCATCGTGAGGATCCGGGGCACTTCGTGGGAATGCAAACGCGGTTGTGTTGCCCTCGGTGTCTGCTAATCCGGGTACGAGCGGCCGCGCATTCCGGGAGACCCACACGAACGGCGAACAGACCTGCCCGCGAGGCAGGCGACGGCCGCCACCCAACCCGAACACACCACCACCATGGCAACACGCATCGCTGTCCGTCGCGGGTCCTGCAACCCCGCCTGTTCTCAAGTCGTCAAGTTCCTCACCGACCAAGAGGTTCCCGCCAGCACCGGCATCAACGTCGGTTGGTACAAGTCGCTCGACGGTTTCCGCTACCTCAACGTCTTCGTCCAGTTCGACCAGAAGACCGCCACCGAAGCTCCGGTCGACCTGGGCCTGACGTTCGCCTTCGATTCCAAGGGCAAACTCAGCGCCCGCCGCTACGTCAACCTCGAGGCCAACCTCCCCGGCCCGCAGGCGACGAACTTCATCGAAGTGTCCGGCGCGAACAGCTGGCACGGCAACCCGCACAACATCAGCAGCTACCTCGCCCGACTCCCGGTCATGGGTCCTTGGGCACAGGTGTTCGTCTACAACCGCGCGCCGCTCGTGCGCACCGTCACCGTCTGGGGCTATCTGGTCTCCTGACCGGCCCCCTTGGGGCGGAGCAGCCGGCTGGCCGAAACCAGCCCGCTCCGCCCACCCCGGGCGGTCGCAACGGAGAAAACCGTCGCCCTCGGAGGCGTTTCCTGTACGTTCCGCCCCTCACATGCCTTTCAAAGCTCTCGGCCTCTCGCCGAACATTCTCCGTGGCGTCCAGGCCATGGGCTATACGGACCCGACTCCGATCCAGCTGCGCGCCATCCCGACCGTGCTCGCCGGCAAGGACCTCATCGGCTCCGCCCAGACCGGCACCGGCAAGACCGCCGCCTTCGCGCTGCCGATCCTCACCAAGCTCGACAAACACTCCGCCCGCGGCGCTCGCGTGCTCATCCTCGAGCCCACCCGCGAGCTCGCCGCCCAGGTCGAAACCTCCTTCCGCGACCTCGGCCGCTACACCGACATCCGCGCCCTCGTCGTGCACGGCGGCGTGGGCTACGGCCACCAGCGCAGCGAACTCCGCGCCGGTGTCGACGTCATCGTCGCCACGCCCGGCCGCCTCCTCGATTTCATGCAGGAAGGCCTCCGCCTCGACACCGTCGAGGTGCTCGTGCTCGACGAGGTCGACCGCATGCTCGACATGGGCTTCCTGCCCGACGTGAAGAAGATCATCCTCGCCTGCCCCGATGCGCGGCAGACGCTTTTCTTCTCCGCCACCGTGCCACCCGAGATCGCCGCCGTCGCCGCCTTCGCGCTGCGCGACCCGGTGCGGGTCGAGGTCGGTATCAACCGCTCCACTGCCCAGAGCGTCGCCCACGCCATGTACCCGGTCGCGATGGTGCAGAAGTTCGAGCTCCTTCTCGCCCTGCTCGAGCGCACCGACTTCCAGAGCGTGCTCATCTTCTCCCGCACCAAACACGGCGCCGACCGCATCGCCCGCCGCCTGAAGGCCGCCGGCCATTCCGTCGCCGCACTCCACTCCGACCGCTCGCAGAACCAGCGCGTCGAGGCGCTCGAAGGGTTCAAGAACGGCCGCTACGAGGTGATGGTCGCCACCGACATCGCCGCGCGCGGCATCGATGTCGCCGGCGTCTCCCACGTCATCAACTACGACGTGCCCAACCACCCCGAGGATTACGTCCACCGCATCGGCCGCACCGGCCGCGCGCAGGCCGTGGGCGACGCCTTCACCCTCATGTCGCCCGAGAACGAGGCCGACGTCGCCGCCATCGAGCGCTTCATCGGCAAACCGATCGAGCGCCTCAAGCTCGAGGGCTTCCACTACGCGCCCTACGAGCTGCGCCCGCCCCAGCCCGCCAACCAGGGCGGCGGCGGCCGGGGTCGTTTCAACCGCGGCGGCCAACAGCATGGCCAACGCGGCGGCAGACCCGGTGGCCAGCACCAACACGGCCGCGGTCCCGCTGGCCACGGCGGCGGCCCGGGCAAACCGCACGGCCAGGGCAAGGGTGGCCAGGGTCCGCGCCCGGCGCAGCAGGCGCCCAAGCCGAAGAAGCAGAGTTTCGGCACCGCCCGCCACGAAGGCGGCGGCTCCGGCGCGGCTCCCGCCGCGTCCGCGCCGCGCCAGCCCGCGGCCTCGCCAGGTGGTGTCCGCGGTTTCCTCTCCCGCCTCCGCGGGCGGTAGATCTGCTGTTCCGCTGTCACGGAAACAAAACGGCCCTCTCTTCCGAGAGGGCCGCTGCTTGTCTGTAGTCGTAGCCGTATACTACGAAAAGCGTGAGTGGTGATGCGTCTGCGCCGTGCGCTGCGGCGGACCGCTTTGATCGCGCGATCCTGCCGCCGGCACGGCGCCCTTCAATCCTCGCCCCACGAACGGTCGAAACCTGGCTTCGGCGGTCCATCCTTCGGGCCAACGGCGCGCGTCTGGATGGACCCTCCGAACCCTCTATTCTGGGCACGGTTCTCCTCGGTCCTTCCG
>JAEXPL010000185.1 GCA_023446865.1 Verrucomicrobiota bacterium
TTGCTGGGTTTTCCAAAACCGGGGCGCCGGGGTTGGGGCGCCGCCCTTCTTCTTTTCCCGACCCGGCGGTCGCGCTGAACCTTAGCGCCGCCCGCGCGAAAGGCGGCTCACGACCTTCGGCGCCGCCTCGGCCTTCTCCCGCTCCTCGAACAGCGCGGAGTAGGTGTAGTTGAAGTTTTCGATCTTGCGCCGCGGCACCGGCCGGTTGATCAGCCGCTCGATCGCCCGCGCGTTGCGGATATCCTCCTCCGTCATGAGCGTGTAGGCGTCGCCCTCGGTGTTCGCCCGGCCCGTGCGCCCGATGCGGTGCACGTAATCCTCGGGATTCTCGGGCATGTCGTAGTTGATGACGTGGCTGACGCTGCGGATGTCCAGGCCGCGCGCCGCCAAGTCGGTGGCGATGAGCATCTGGAACTTGCCGCTCTTGAAACCTTCGAGAGCCTCGGTGCGTTCGCGCTGCGAACGGTCGGCGTGCATCACCCCGGTGGTGTGGCCGAGGGCGTGCAGGCGGTGCGCGATCTTGTCGGCGCCGATCTTCGTGCGCGTAAACACGATCACGCTCTTGTACTCGGTGCGCTCCAGCAACGTGGAGAGCAGGTCGAACTTCTGCGCGGCGACAACCGGATAGAATGCATGGTCGATCGTGTCGGCCGGCGAACTGCGGATGCCAATCTCGATCGTGTCGGGATTGGTGAGGACGGACTGCGCCAGCCCTTGGATCTCCGGCGGCAGCGTGGCGCTGAAAAGCAGGGTCTGGCGCTGCGCGGGCACATGCCGGATGATGCGCCGCACGTCGGGGAGGAAACCCATGTCGAGCATGCGGTCCACCTCGTCGAGCACGAGCACCTGCAGGTCCCCTAGCTTGATGGTGCCGTCGCCGAGCAGGTCGAGCAGACGACCCGGCGTGGCGACGATCACGTCGACCCCGCGCTGCACCTCCTCGCGCTGTTTGCCGTAGCCCACGCCACCGTAGATCACCGCCACCCGCAGCCCGGTGAACTTGCCGTAGTTGCGGAAGGCCTCCTCGACCTGGAGCGCGAGTTCGCGCGTCGGTTCGAGGATGAGGCAGCGGCAACGCCCGTGCGTGCCGAGCTGATGCAGGATGGGCAGCGCGAACGCCGCGGTCTTGCCGGTGCCGGTCTGCGCCGTGCCGATGAGATCGCGACCGCCCAGGACCAGCGGGATCGCCCGCTCCTGGATCGGGGTGGGTTCCGAATAACCCTTCTCCGCCACCGCGGCGACGACCTCCTTGCGCAGGCCCAGCTTGAAAAACGCGTGTTCGGCATCGACCTCCGGCACCGGCGGCAGATCCACCAACGGCGCGGCATGCGTCTCTTCGTAGTCGCGCCGCGGAGCCGGGGCCCCGCGCTCGCGCAACCGCCCGCCGCCATGGCCACGCCCGCCGTGGCCGTGCTCGGAGCGGCCCTGTTCGCCACGACCGTGTTCACTGCGCGGACCACGCGACGACTCGCCGCGACTGCCCTCGTAGCGCCGCGGTTCTTCGCGCGAGCCACCACCGGCCCGAGGACCGGCACCGTGGGCGCGCTCGGGGCGCGGACCTTTGTCGGCCTGGCGCGGTGCGCCGCCATGGCCGCGGCCGCCCGAGGCGCGACCGCCCTTGGACTGCTGCACCGCATGGCTGTGAGCACCGCCGGTTTGGGGTTCGGAAGGTTTCCCCTTCAACGAACGAGTGAGCGACTTGAGACCGCCGATGATCTTACGCAGCATGGTTGGACAAACCCTTGTTGTTTCCGCTCCCCCTCGGGGTGGCAACACAATCCTCGACCGGCAACCTGCCGAGTTGGCTCTTTACCCCGCCGGCACCGCCAACCAACGTCGGCATCTTCCCACATGGCACCGCTGCACCTCGTCATCCACGCGGATTCGCCCGAAAACGCCGCCCGCATCGAACGCGCGCTGCGAGTCGGCGATCCCGATTGTGTGCCGCAGATCGCGACCGGCGCGGCACCGCCCCTCCGCACCGGGATGGCCGCCGTGGTCCGCACCGGTGCCACCGCCCCGAACGATTCCGCGGTCGATCCGGTGCTCCGCCACGAGTTGAACAACCACCTCGCGCTGATCCGGATGCTGGCCGATTTTCTGATGGAGCGCGGCACGCTCTCCCCGGCCGACCACGCCAAAATCCGCGAGATCAGCTCCAGCGCAGACGCCGCAGCCGCCGTGCTCCGGCGACCAAAGCAGCCGAGCTGAACGGATAGGACGAACAATCCACAGCGGGCCACAGACCGCCGCCGCCCGCCCGCCGGAACGGTTTCGCGCGCCCCCCAAACAAACGCGCCTACGGGATCGCCGTCCGCTCCCCCCCAGCTCGAACCAACGCCCGATCCATGGCGGCGGCGAGTTCCTGGATGCAATAGGGCTTGGTCACCGCGCCGCAGAAGCCGTGTGTGCGGTGTTCGAGCAGCACCGGATCGTCGGCATACCCACTGGAGACCAGCACCCGCACCGTCGGGTCGAGCTCGCGCAGGCGGTGCAGCGTCTCCATCGCTCCCAGACCGGCCGGCACCGTGAGGTCGAGCACCACCGCGTCGTAGCGGCGGCCCTCCGTCTGGGCGCGAGCATAGGCTTCGAGCGCTTCGTGACCGTCGACGACGACGTCGGTCGTCAGGCCCAGCCGGCCGAACAAATCCGGCACCATCTGACGGATCGCCGCCTCGTCATCCATGAAAAGGATACGGCCGCACATCGCCGGCAGCGCGTCGTCTATGGCGCTCGCGGCGATCAGGACCCCGGGCTTGGCCGGGAGGTAAAGCCGGAACGCCGCGCCCCGCCCCGACTCGGACTCGACGCGCAACGCGCCAAAGTGCCGGCGGGCGATCGTCTGCGACGTGGCCAACCCCAGACCGGACCCGTGGCGTTTCGTCGTGAAATAGGGTTGGAAGATGCGCGCCATGTCCTCCGGCTTGATGCCCGGCCCCTCGTCGCGCACCTCGACGACGACAAAATGGTTTCGCCCCAATCCGAGGCACCGACCCTCTTCGCGCGAGACATTGCGCGCGGAGACGGAGATCACCCCGCCGCGCGGCATCGCCTGCACGGCGTTGAGCACGAGATTGTGCACGATCTGGCCGATCTGCCCGATGTCGACCTCAGCCGGCCAAAGCTCCGCCGGGAGCGAGAACTCGCAGCGGACGCGCGAGCCCTGCCGGGCAAACTTCGCCGCCTCCCGCACCACTTCGCCGAGCGAGACAAGACGGCGTACGGGCTCGCCGCCCTTCGAAAACGTCAGCAGCTGCTGCGTGAGGTCCCGGGCCCGCACCGCGGCTTTCTCCGCCTCGGCCAGCCATTCCTGTACATCGCCGCTCAGGCCGCTGTCCATGCGCGCCATGCTCAGGTTGCCCATCAGGGCGGTGAGCAGGTTGTTGAAATCGTGCGCCACGCCGCCCGCCAGCAACTCGAGCGATTCCCGTTTGGCGTCGCGCAGAAGCTGCTCCTCCGAGCGTCGCTCCCCCGCCGGGCCGGCGTGGGCCGCCGGCCCGCTCGCACTCACCCACAACAGGTCGTCGGGGGCGGTCCCCAGCCGCCGCGCACTCAACCGCGCACTGGTCGTGGAGCCATCGGCGCGCCGAAGCAGGCAGACCGTCTCCCCCTCGGGCAGATCACCGAGCCACGCGGCCACTGCGCCCGCCCCCGCCATCGGCAACGCGGAGCCCTCGGCCAGCAAGCGGTGCCCGCCGAAGGCCGGCGTCGGCAAGCCCAGCAGGACCGCCGCCGCGCGGTTGGCCGCCACGATCTCGAACGTGCCGTCGCGACAAATCCAGGTCGGCAGTGGCTGCACCGCGAGAACACGCTCCACCTCGACACCCCGCAACGGGGAGTCGGACTCGAGACATCCGGACTGGTCCATGGCGCTAGCGGTTGTCCGGGCGGACGAGAGCTGCGCTGCGCCGCCGCGGAGGCGGCGCAAAGTTGGGTCGGGGACTGCGGTTCGGGAGGAGGGACTGATTGTGCATACAAACGGCGATTTCTTCGCTCGCAGGGTGGGGAAGGTCGTGCACAGG
>JAEXPL010000179.1 GCA_023446865.1 Verrucomicrobiota bacterium
TCCTCGAGATCTACGAACAGGAGCAGTGCCAGGGCGTGATCGTGCAGTTCGGCGGCCAGACCCCGCTCAACCTCGCCACCGCCCTGAAGGCCAACGGCGTCAACGTCATCGGCACCAGCCCCGAGTCCATCGAGCTCGCCGAGGACCGGAAGCTCTTCGCCGGCATCCTCAACAAGCTCAACCTCAAGCAGCCCGACAACCGCACCGCCCTCACCGAGGACGAGGCGATCAAGCACGCCACCGCGCTCGGCTTCCCGATCCTCCTGCGCCCCTCCTTCGTCCTCGGCGGCCGCGGCATGTTCATCCTCTACAGCCTCGACGAAATGCGCGCCGTCCTGCGCCAGGTCTTCGAGGTCATGCCCGACAAGCCTGTCCTCATCGACAAGTTCCTCGAGGACGCCATCGAGCTCGATGTCGACTGCATCTCCGATGGCGAGACCGCCCTCATCGGCGGCATGCTCGAGCACATCGAGTTCGCCGGCGTGCACTCGGGCGACGCCGCCATGGTCATGCCCCCGCACACCCTCTCGAAGCCCATGCTCGAGCAGGTGCGCCAAGCCACCATCGCCCTCGCCAAGGCCCTCAACGTCGTCGGCCTCATGAACGTCCAGTTCGCCATCAAGGACAACGACCTCTACGTCCTCGAGGTGAACCCGCGCGCCTCGCGCACCGTCCCCTTCGTCTCCAAGGCCATCGGACAGCCGCTGGCCAAGCTCGCCGCCAAGTGCATGGCCGGCAAGAAGCTCTCCGAGCTCGGCTTCACCCGCGAGCTCACCCCGCGCCACTGGTGCGTCAAGGAAGCCGTCTTCCCCTTCAACCGCTTCCCCGGCGCCACCATCATCCTCGGGCCCGAGATGCGTTCCACCGGCGAAGTCATGGGCCTCGACGACGATCTCGGCATCGCCTTCGCCAAGACCCAAATGGCCGCCAAGCCCTCGCTCCCGCTTCAGGGCAACGTCTTCCTTTCGGTCAAGGACGCCGACAAGCCCCGCGCCGTCGACCTCGGTCGCCAGCTCGTCGCCCTCGGCTTCACCCTCTTCTCGACCTCCGGCACCGCCAAGGTCCTCCAGGAGAACGGCGTGCCCGTCACCCGCATCCCCCGCCTCGACGAAGGCCGCCCCAACGTCGTCGACATGATCAAGAACGGCCGGATGCAGCTCATCATCAACACGCCCTCCGGCATGATGCCCCGCCAGGACGAGAACAAGATCCGCACCGCCGCCGTCCTCAACAGCATCTCCATCATGACCACGATGGCCGGCGCCTTCGCCGCCCTGCGCGGCATCAAGGCGATGCGGCAGAAGCGTGTCGGCGTCCGCTCCCTCCAGAGCTACGTCGGCAACGTCCTCTGACCAGCGCCGCGGCGCAACGCCCTCACGAGGGGGTGTTGCTTGCCAACGCCGCGAACTCCGTCGCGCCGGCCGCTTTCTGCGCCGGCGCTTCTTGTTTCCCCGGTCGGCCCGCGGCCGACTCCACAGCGCCGCACCGTTTTCCCGGTGCAACCTTTCCCGGTTCGTGCTGACATAGCAGTCCTCCGCTCCCCCCGGCGGACCTCTTGCATGAAGCTCGTCAGCCTTGCCCTGCTTGCCGCGTTGCCGCTGATCTCTGTCGCCGGAATCGAACGCGCACAGATCGACTACGCCTATGTCTGCCGCCTCGCCGCCGAGAGCGCCGGCGCGCCCTTCGCCGAGCCCCCCGACCTCCTGCCCCGCCGCGTCGCCGAACTCACCCCCGACGAAGTCGGTGCGATCCGCTTCATCCCGGAATACGCGCTCTGGCGTTCCGATCGGCTGCCATTCCAGCTTCAGCTCTTCCACCCCGCACCCGGCGCCACGCCGGTGCTTCTCCATGAGTTCAGCGCCACGCACGTTCAGGCAATTCCCTTCGTCGGCAGCTTCTTCACCTACGGCATGCTCCGCAATCCGCCGCGGCTCACCGCCGAGTCCGGCTATGCCGGCTTCCGTGTCCACAGCCCCCTCAACCGCCCCGAGCACTTCGACGAACTCATCGTCTTTCCCGGCGGCTGCGCCTTCCGCGCCCTCGGCGCCGGCCAAAGTTTCGGGCTTTCCGCCCGCGCCCTCGCCCTCGACGCCGGCCCATTGGGACGGGAAGAGGCTCCGCGTTTCACCGAGTTCTGGATCGGCCGTCCCCGCCCCGACGCCACCGCACTCATCATCTACGCACTGCTCGACTCCCCGCGAGTCGCCGGCGCCTTCGAGTTCGTGATCACCCCCGGCCCGGCCACCACCGTCGACGTCCGCGCAACCGTCACCTTCCGCACCGCCGTCGCGCAACCGGGCTTCGCCCCGCTGTCCGGGATGTTCTGGTACGGCGAAGGCACCGATCGGCCCGCCGGCGAACCCCGGCCGGAGGTGCATGAGGCCGATGGCCTCGCCGTCCTCCCGGCCGACGGGGCCACGCTCTGGCGCCCGCTGCAAAGCCCGGCCGGTCCGTTCGGCTCGGGCATCGCCGTCGAGGCGTTGCGTGGCTTCGGCCTGCTCCAGCGCGACCGGGTGTTCGAGCACTATGGCGACCTCGACGCCGACTACCACCGCCGTCCGTCCGTCTGGGTCGAGCCCCTCGGCGACTGGGGGCCGGGGCGGGTGCAGCTCGTCGAAAACCCCGCTCGCAACCGCTTCGACGCCAATGTCACCACTTTCTGGACCCCCGATCAACTCCCCGCACCGGGCGAACCGTTCGAGCTGCGCTACCGGCTCCGCTGGACGGAGGCCGACCCGGTCCCCGGCACGCTCGCTCCCGCCGTCGCCACCCACGTCGGCGCGTTGCCTGCACGCCCGCTTGGCCGGCTCTTCTGGATCGATTTCGCCAACCCCGCCCTCGCCAAGCTCGACAACGGCGCCCTCGACGCCGAACTGCACATCGCTCCCGGCGCCAAGCTGCTGCGCCAATCCGTGCGCAAGAACCCGGTCGACGCCTCCTGGCGCGTGGCACTCGAGGTCGAGGCCGAGGCCCCCGGCCGCGCGGTCGAACTGCGCTGCCGCCTGCGCAGCGGCTACACGCCCGTAACCGAGACCTGGGCCTACTCCTGGATGCCGTGAGCCCGCGCCCGCCACCATCTGCCTCGCCCCCGCGCACTGATCCCGCCTGGAACGAGGCCCACGAACGGGTCGAGAGCTACCTGCGCGCCCACCGCATCGAACAACCGTTGGCCTTGAGCGAGTTGACCAGCGTCATTGTCT
>JAEXPL010000398.1 GCA_023446865.1 Verrucomicrobiota bacterium
TCCCTCGGTCTGATCACCGGTCTCCTCTCCCGCGTCTCCGCGCTGGGCATCGGGATCACCATGACCGTTGCCATCTTCATGGGGCACACCGCGAACGGCTTCTTCATGAACTGGTACGGCAACCAGAAGGGCGAGGGCTTCGAGTACCACCTCCTCGCGATCGGTCTCGCCCTCGTCGTCCTCATCGCCGGCGGCGGGAAGGCCTCCGTGGACTCGCTGCTCGCCCGGAAGACAGGGTGACCCGCAACGCCTCCTCCTTCGCTCCTCACGGCGGTTCCGTACAGTACGGGCCGCCGTTCGTGGTGTCGGGGACGACCCGACACCTCTGCCCTTGTCATGAGGCGACCGGCCCCTGTTACTGCAGCCATGAAAAGCATGACCGGCTGCGGCCGGGCCGCCGCCCCGTTCGCCGGCCACGAACTCTCCGTCCAGGTCTCCTCCGTCAACCGTCGGGGGATCGAAATCGCCGCGAGCCTGCCGGACGAATGGCGCGAACTCGAGACGGCCGTGGGCGATCGCATCCGTACCGTCGCCACCCGCGGCCGTATCTCCGTCGCCGTGGCCGTCCGCGCCCCTGAAGGCCGCGCCGAAGGGCTGCCCGACGAAGCCGCCGTCGGCCGCGCACTCGACCACCTCGCCGCGCTCGCCGCCAAACGCGGCATTCCCTTCGCCCCCGATGCCGCGCTGCTCTGGGAGGTCGCCGCCAGCCTGCGCAACAATCAGAGCATCCCACCCGCGGAAGAGGCCCAGCCCGCCCTGCTCGCCCTCATCGACCAGGCGCTTGCCGGGTTCGGCGCGATGCGTGCCAAGGAAGGCGCCACGCTCCAGGCCGACATGCTCGCCCGCGTCGCCATCATTCGCGGACACTTTGCGGCCATCGCCGAACGCGCCCCGCAGGTCACCGCCGGCTACCGTGAAAACCTCACCCGGCGTCTGCGCGAGGCCGGCCTCGAACTCGACCTGCGCGACGAACGGGTGCTCCGCGAGATCGCCCTCTTCGCCGACCGCTGCGACATCACCGAGGAGATCACCCGCGCCCGCAGCCACCTCGACCAGCTCGATGCGCTCCTGCGCAGCGACGGAGAGATCGGCCGCAAGACCGAGTTTCTCCTCCAGGAGCTCGGCCGCGAGGTGAACACCACCGGCAGCAAGGCCAACGACCTCGCCATCGCGAAGCTCGTCATCGAGTGCAAGAACGAGCTCGAACGCATCCGCGAGCAGATCGCCAACGTCGAGTGATCAGCCGCCGGCGCCAGGCGGTGATCCGCCTGGCGATCGCCGTGTCCGTCACGCCGCCATCAGCGCGAGCAGTCGTTCGTTCTGCGCCTTCGTGCCCACGGTCACGCGCACCCACTCGGGCAGCCCGTAACCACCGACCGGACGCACAATCACGCCACCCTTCTGCAGCTTCTGGAAGACGGCATTACCGTCGCCAACCTTCACCAGAAGGAAATTCGCCGCGCTCGGCGCGCACTCCAGCCCGAGCTTCTTGAAGCCCTTGATGAGCTGCTTGAGCCCGGCGCTGTTCACGCGGCGCGAGCGCTGCACAAACGCTTCGTCGTCGAGCGCTGCGATCGCCGCCTCCTGCGCCACCGAGTTCACGTTGAAGGGCTGGCGCACGCGGTTGAGCAGTCCGACCATCGCGGCCGAGGCGTAGCCGTAGCCCACGCGAAAGCCGGCCAAACCGTAGATCTTCGAGAACGTCCGCAGGCAGATCACCTTGCGCCCCTCGGCAATGAGCGGCCGCAGGTCCGGCGGGTTCGCGACATACTCCGCGTACGCCTCGTCGTAGACGAAGACCACGTGGTCGGGCAGCCCGCGGACGAACTCCAGCAGCTCCGCCTCGGTGTTGGCGGCGCCGGTCGGATTGTTCGGGCAGGCGACGAAAACCAACTTCGTGCGCGGCGTGATCGCGGCGGCCATGGCCTTCAGATCATGCGCGTGGTTCGCCAGCGGCACCTCGACCGGCTTCGCCCCGAAGAGCAGCGTGACGAGCTTGTAGACGATGAAGGCGGGCTTGCCCATGACGACCTCGTCGCCGGCACCGAGGAACGCGTGGCCGAGCAGCTCGAGCAGCTCGTTGGAGCCGTTGCCCACCGCGATCTGCTCGGGCTTCAGCGCGAGTTTCGCCGCGAGCTTGTCGCGCAGACGCACGCAACCGCCGTCGGGATACAGTTGGGAGTCCTTCAGGGTCGCGCGCACCGCCTTCAGCGCCTTCGGCGACGGCCCGAGCGGGTTCTCGTTGGAGGCGACCTTCACAATCGTCGCCGGGTCGAGCCCGAGCTCCCGGGCGACATACTCGATCGGCTTGCCGGGCTCGTAGACCGGCTGCGACATGACGTGGCGTTGGGCGAGTTCCGTGATGGTCATGGACGGAAACGCTGCGGAGCGCGCCGCCGCGTTTCAATCAACTTTCCCGGCCGTCGCGAGACCGCCGCCCGCGTCACTCGTCCTCGCGGCGCGGGACGTAGTCGGGCCGCGGAGCCTTCTCCTTGCCGACGAGGTCGAAGTGGATCGGGCAGCCGTTGAGGCGGAACTCCTCGATCACGCCGCTCTCGAGATAGCGCCGGTACGACTCGGTGAGCGTCGTGGCGTTGTTGCAGAAGATCTTGATCCGGTACGGGCGGTTGCCGGTCTGCACAGCATAGTAGGCCCGGAAGCGCTTCCCCGCATAGGCGGGCGGCGGCACGCGGTCGGTGAGCTGCAACATGAGCTGGTTGAGCTTCGCGGTGGGCAGCTTCTTGTCGAGGGCCTGGTCGATGCGGCGTGCGGCGGCCAGCATGCGTTCGACGGCGAAACCCTTGAGCGCGGAGATGTAGACCAGCGGTGCGCCGGGAGTGAAGAACAGCTCGCGGGCGGCGGCGGCGGAATACTTCTCGCGGTAGTCGGCCTCGCTCTCGTACCCGCGCAGCGGCTTGTCGGCGAACGCCGCCTGGGCGAGGTCCCATTTGTTCACCACCACGATGCACGGTTTGTTGGCCTTCACGATCTCGGCGCCGATGGCCTTGTCCTGCTTGGTCACGCCGTCGAGCGCGTCGAGCACGAGATAGACGATGTCGGCGCTCTGCAGCGCGTCGATCGAACGGACACGGGAGAAATACTCGACCGGCGAACCGAGCTTGGTGTTGGTCTTGATCCCGGCGGTATCCATCAGCCGGAACGGCCACTTCTTGCCCTCGGCGGTGGTGAACGTGAAATCGAGTTCCACCGCATCGCGCGTGGTGCCGGCGATGTCGCTGACGATGAGGCGCGGCTGCTCGAGGAGGCGGTTGGCCAGCGACGACTTGCCCACGTTGGGCCGACCGACGAAGGCGATCTTGAGCGGATTGTCGGCCGTGCGTTCCCCGCCGGCCTCGGTCGGCGCTACGGGGGCGGGCCCGAGGTGCTGCGCGATGAGCGCGCGGAGGTTGTCCTCGCCGTGGCCGTGCTCGGCGGAGAGATGGGCGAACTTGTCGAAACCGAGGCGCTTGAAGAAGTCCAGCGAGACGGGCTGGTCGGGGTTGTCGCTCTTGTTGAGGACGACGATCACGGGTTTGCCGCTCTTGCGCAGGAGCTTCGCGGCCTTGTCGTCGAGCGGGTTGTTCGTCTCGCGCGAATCGACGACGAAGAGGATCAGCGAAGCGGTCTCGATCGCAAAGCGCGCCTGCGCCTCGACGGCCGGAATGAGCTTGTCGGGCGTGGTCTTCGGATCGAGGCCGAGGCCGCCGGTGTCGAGGAGCATGTAGTCCTTGTCGACGGTGCCGGAAACGATGTCGCGCGTGATGCCCGCCTCGTCGTGGACGATGGAGATGCGGCGGCGGACCAGCCGGTTGAAAAGGCGGCTCTTACCGACGTTCGGACGACCTACGATGGCGACAATGCGGGACATGCGCCCGGACAATCGGCACGCCCCCGCCGCTGGGCGAGGAGAATGTTTTCCGGGCCCACCGGACCCGGGCGCCGTTCCGCGCCGTGGCGTAACCCGCCGTTGACCTCCGCGCTGCAATGGGCGCTCCTTGGCCACCCCATGCAAACCCGCGACATCGAGTACATCTTCACGCTGCCCGACGGGGGCCGGGAAGTGTTCCTGTTCCAGCTTGATGAACGCAGTCTCGCGCTCAACCGCCCCCAGCCCATCTACCTCCCCGCTTGGACCGAACTGGGGAACCATCAGTGCGCCAACTGCCCGCTTAATGCCGCCACGCATGAGCGCTGCCCTCTCGCCGCGACGCTGGTGCCCGTCGTCCACCGGCTAGATGGGCTCCTGTCCTGGGACCTCGTGCGCATCGAGGTCGTGACGGCCGAGCGCACCATCTCGCAACAGACCAGCGCCCAACGCGCCATCGGGTCCATGCTCGGCCTGCTCAACTCCGTGAGCGGCTGCCCCCACCTGGCGTTCTTCCGGCCGATGGCGCGCTTCCACCTTCCGCTGGCCAGCCGTGAGGAGACGATCTACCGCGCAACGTCGATGTACCTGCTCGCCCAGTATTTCCGCTCCCGGGCCGACCAGAGTCCCGACTTTGCCCTGCGCGGTCTGCAGGAGATCTACCGCAACGTCCAGACGGTGAACGCCGCGATGGTCGACCGTCTCCGCAGCGCCACTGCCTCCGACTACATGGTCAATGCGGTCGTCTTCCTCGATCTGTACGCCGTGGCCGTCCAGCAGACGATCACCGATTCCCTCGAGGGAATTCGCCACTGGTTCGCACCATACCTCGCGCCGGCGGGTCCGCCTGCCGAGCCAACGCCGGCCTGATCCTTCGCCCCCATGCCCGGTATACGCCGCTAACTGGCGCAGTCCGCACGCAGTCCGCTCCTCCGCTCGCCCAGAATCCGCTTGGACTCGCCGCGGGCATGGGTTTGCTTCGCCCCCTCCTATGGAAGTCATCAAGTTCGCGGTTCTCCCGGGCGATTACATCGGGCCCGAAGTCATGAGCGAAGCCCTGCGCGTGCTCGAACACGCCGCCAAGGGCGCCGGCCTCAAGCTCGACTACCAGCACGCCGACGTCGGCGGAGCGGGCATCGACAACCACGGCAAGGCCCTCCCCGACTCCACCCTCGCGCTCTGCCAGCAGGCCGACGCCATCCTCTTCGGTTCCGTCGGCGGCCCGAAGTGGGAAAAGCTTCCGCCCAAGGATCAGCCCGAACGCGCCGCGCTCCTGCCGCTGCGCAAGGCCTTCAACCTCTTCGCCAACATCCGCCCCGGCCTGCTCTATTCCGATCTGCGCGACGCCTCGCCGCTGAAGACCGAGCGCATCCCGAACGGCATCGACATCGTCTGCATCCGCGAGCTCACCGGCGGCATCTACTTCGGCAAGAAGGAGACCGTCACCCTCGAGAACGGCGAAACCCAAGCTTCCGATACGATGGTCTACAAGACCTCCGAGATCGAGCGCATCGCCGAGGTGGCCGCCGTCACCGCCCGGGCCCGCGGCAAGAAGGTCTGCTCGGTCGACAAGGCCAACGTGCTCGAGACCTCCGTGCTCTGGCGCAAGACCGTCACCGTCTACTTCGCCAAGCACCATCCCGATCTCGCCCTCTCGCACATGTACGTCGACAACGCCGCGATGCAGCTCGCGCGCGATCCGAACCAGTTCGACGTGCTCTTCACCGAGAACATGTTCGGCGACATCCTCTCCGACGAGATGGCCGTCATCTGCGGATCGCTGGGCATGATGAGCTCGGCCTCGCTCGGCACGGGCAAGAACCGCTTCGGCAAACCCTTCGGCCTCTTCGAACCCGCCGGCGGCACCGCGCCCGACATCGCCGGCAAGGGCGTCGCGAATCCCTGCGCCCAGATCCTCTCCGCCGCGCTCATGCTGCGCTACAGCTTCGGCCAGGACGCGCTCGCCACGAAGATCGAGGCCG
>JAEXPL010000056.1 GCA_023446865.1 Verrucomicrobiota bacterium
GCCAGCACCCACCGCGCGACCTGCGCCGCCACGCCGCGCACCAGCGCGGCCGGGCTCGCCCCCAGCGCGAGCCGCACGCCGAACTCCCGCGTCCGGCTCGCCACCGCGTAGGCCACGACCCCGTAGAGTCCGAGCACCGCGACCAGAAGCGCCACGCCGGCGAACACGGCGACCAGCACCGACGCGGAGCGTTGCCGCGCGGTCGCGCTGCGCACCAGTCCGCCGAGCGGCTCCACGACCGCGACCGGTTGGTCCTTGTCGACCGCGTACACTTGCGCCCGCAGGTCGCGCACCGAAAAACCCGCCCCCGGCGCCACGCGCACCACGACGTCGACCATTCCGATCGACCACTGCGCCAACGGCTCGTAGGTCTGCGCGCCACTGGGCTGCTCGGGTCCGCCTTGGCGCACGTCCGAGACGACACCCACGATCTCCGCGTACTTCGTTGGGCCCTTCATCACATAGATGCGGCGCCCGAGCGGATCCTCGTGCGGGAAATGCTGCCGGACAAAGCTCTCGCTCACCAACACCACCGGCGGCGCCTTCTCGCCGTCGCGCTCGTCGAAGAGACGGCCGCGCACCAGCCGGATGCCCATCGCTGGAAAGTAGCCGGGCGTGACCGCATAGAAACTGGTCTTCGGCTTCGTCCCACCGTCGCGCCTCCGATCCTCGACGACGAAGTCGATCGACCAGTTGCTCACGATCGGCAGCGCATGCGTGCAGCCCACCGCCTGCACGCCGGGCAACGCGGCGATCTGCGCCGTCAGCTCGCGCACGAAGAGCACCCGTTGCTCGTGCGTGCCATAGCGCTCGGCCGGCAAGGCAAGCTGCATGCGGTACGCGTGCTCGGGGTTGAAGCCGGGATCGACCGTCGTGAGGCGGAGCAACGCCCCACCGAGCAGGCCGGCGCCGTACAACAACACGAACGCGACCACGATCTCCGCCCCCACCAGCCAACGGCCAACCCGATGCCGCCCCGCACCGGTCGTGCTGCGACCCGCCGCCTTCAAGGCCCCCAACGGATCGCCCCGCCCGCTCGCCGCCCACGGCGCCAGACCGAACACCACCCCGGTGAGCAACGTGAGCACCACGACAAAACCGAACACCGCGCCGCCGAACCTGATTTCCGCGCGCCAGACATCGCCCGGCAGCGCCGCCCGCAGCACATCCACGCCGAAACGCGCCAACAACCCGCCGACCACCGCGCCCAGCACCGCGAGCAGAAGCCCCTCGACCACCAGTTGCTGCGCCAGCCGCGCCCGCCCGGCACCAAGCGCCGCACGCATCGCCATCTCGCCGGTCCGCCCCGCCGCGCGCGCGAGGAGCAGGCTGGCGATGTTGGCACAGACCACCGCCTGCACGCACGCCACCACCCCGAGCAGAACCCACAGCAGGCGCTCCGAATTCCCGGCCGCGAAATCGCGCCACGCAACCGCGCGCAGACTCCAGCCGCGGTTGAACTCCGGATGCTGCTCGGCCAGCCGCCCGGCGAGCCGGGTCAGCTCGCTCGTCGCCTCCGCGACCGACGCACCGGCCGCCAGCCTCCCCACGACCGAGTACCCGCGCGCCCCACGCGCCTCCTCGCCGCGCTCCTCCGCCGTGAACGCCATCGGCAACCACACCTCGTCCGACCCGACGCTCGCGAACGCCGCCGGCATGACGCCGATCACCGTGCGCGCCACACCGCCGAGCGTGATCGTCCGTCCCAGCACGTCCGGCACGCCGCCAAACTGGGTCTGCCAGAAGCCGTGACTGATCACCGCCACGTCGGCAGCGCCGCCGGGGCCATCCTCGGCCGCGGAAAAGGTCCGCCCCAGAACCGGCTGCACACCGAACACGCCGAAGAACCCCGCCGTCGCGCGCGTGCACCAGAGCGAACGCGGCTCACCCGCTCCAGTCAGGTTCATCTGCTCGGGCCGATACAGCGCCCACGACTCCACGGAACGCACCTCCGCAGCGCAGTCGAGATAGTCGGGCACCGAGAGGTTCGCATCCGGCAGCGCCGGCTGGAACAGGGCACGCACCGCGACGATCCGCTCCGGTTGCACCACGCCCACGGGCCGCAGGAGAACCGAGTCGATCAGGGCGAACACCGCGGCCATCGCCCCGATTCCGAAGCCGAGGGTGAGAACCACCACCGTCGTGAACCCCGGTGTGCGCCGCAGCGACCGCGCGGCGAACCGCACATCGCGCCCCAGCGACTCCAGCCACCACCACCCCCGCTGCTCGCGGCAACGCTCCTGCACCTGGGCCACGCCGCCGAACTGCCGCAGCGCGGCGTAGCGCGCCTCCTCGGCATCCATGCCGCGGGCACGGTTGGCCTCTGCCTGCAGCGCCAGATGCGCCGCCATCTCGTCCTGCATCTCGCGCTCCCGCCGGCCGCGGCGGAGGAGCGAGATGAGACGAACCCCGAGTTGGCGTAGCGCTTTCATTCCGCGATCCGCATTCCGAAATCCGCCATCCTTCAGGTCGCCTTCAGCACCAGGTTGATCGCCGCGGAGAGCTTCGCCCAGTTCTCCGTCTCGGCGGCGAGCTGCTTCCGTCCGGCGGCGGTCAGCGAGTAGAACTTCGCCTTCCGGTTGTTCTCGGAGACGCCCCACTCCGACTTGATCCAGCCCTGGTCCTCGAGCCGGTACAGCGCCGGATAGAGCGAGCCTTGCTCGACCTGCAGCACCTCGGCCGACAGCTGCCGGATGCGCACGGAAATGCCGAAACCGTGCATCGGTTCGAGCTGCAGCGCGCGCAGGATCAGCATGTCCAGCGTGCCCTGCAACAGATCGGTCTTCTCGTTCTTGCCCATGGTGACCTCCCCTAGTTTATCTAGGAGAGACCAGCTTTCCTGTAGAATGTCAAGGGGAGAGACCGGACAGCCCCTCCGCGTCGGGCGGCGACGCCGTCAGTTCCGCTCCTTGAAGACCAGGTCGATCGCCAGCGCGGCGGCGAGGAGGAGGGCGTTGCCCGACGAAGTCTCCTTCACCTCGATGACGTAGTTGTCGGCGCTGGTGAAGAGCTCGCGGCCGAGGCCGCCCCACTTCTTGGTCACGGTGCCCATCTCGCCGCCATTGAGGTCGAGCAGCTTGAAGTTCCAGCCCTTCCAATCGCCCTTCACCTCGGCGAAGGGCTGTCCGTCGGCGCTGAAAACGTGGAAACCGCCGCCCAGCGACAACAGCTTCGCCCGCAGCGTGCCGAGCTGCGTGCCCGCGCCGTCGAGCACCTCGACGCGCGCCCGCAGGAAGGTGAACCCGCGCCGAAGCACGAGCACCGCCGGCTGCCCCGCCGCCGGCGCCACCTCCACGCGGGTCGGCAGGCCCTGTTTCTTCACGAGCAGCCGCAGGAACTTCACCCAGCCCGGCAACACCTCCTGGGCAATTCCCACCGGTTGCCCGTTCTCCGGGTCCAGCAGATCGTAGGCGCCGGAAAGCTTGAACATGCCGACATGTTCACGGACGAAAACCAGATGGCGGTCGAGCAGATGCATGGGCCGAGGCAACCGTGCCGCCCGTCCCGCGCAACCACTATCTGGATAGGTCCCCGGCGCCACCCGCGCCGCCGCGCCACCCGTGGTGGCACTTGACGCGCCTCCCCTCGCCCCAGATTGTGCCGCCCGGCCCGTGCGCCGCCTTCCACCGGTCGCCACCGCCGCGCCCACCACCACCATGCGCTGGTTCCCTCTCCGCTCCCTCTCCCCGCTCGTCGTCGCCGCCCTGCTCGCACTCTGGGGAGTCGGCACCGCCGGCTGCCGCAAGCTCGACGCCCCCAGCCCCGCCGCCCGCAAGGCCCGCCAGCCCGCCACCGATCCCCGCGCCTACCTGAACTTCATGCGCCCGACCAACATCGGCGCGCCGCTCGTGCCCAACACCGGCCCCTGGGTCGCCCACGTCAACGCCGTCGACCTCGACAAGGACGGTTTGGTCGACGTGCTCGCCTGCGAGGCGAAGGAGAACAAGATCCTGTGGCTCCGGCAGGTCAGCCGCGGAAAATTCGAGGAGATCGTCATCGACGACAAGAGCATCGCCCCCGTCCACGTCGAGACGGCCGACCTCGACAAGGACGGCGACCTCGACGTCATCGTCTCCAACATGGGGTTCGTTTTCCCCAACAACGACAAGATCGGCGACATCACCATCCTCGAAAACGACGGCCGGCAGCGTTTCACCCGCCATGTCGTCATCGCCAACACCTCGCGCGTCACCGACGTGCGCGCCGGCGACTTTGACGAGGACGGCCAGCTCGACCTCGCCGTGGGCCAGTTCGGCTACGACCAGGGCGAAGTGCGCTGGATGCGCCGCACCGGCCCGTGGACCTGGGACACGGCCGAGATCCTCACCGACCTCTCCGGCGACATCAACGTGTGCGTGGCCGACTTCAACGGCGACGGCCACCAGGACATCGTCGCCCTCATCTCCCAGCAGTGGGAGG
>JAEXPL010000058.1 GCA_023446865.1 Verrucomicrobiota bacterium
CGGAGTCGACGAGGTTCTTGGCGCAGCCAAGTGATATCAGGCTGACGGTGATCATCGCCAGTCGGTGAAAACGGTGGTGAGTGTGCCGCCGAGAGGCTGGACCGATGTCGCGAAGGGTAGGGCGACACGAAGGTCGAGCGGCCGGCGTAGAAGCAAGAAACCGCGCCCGAGGGCGCGGTCACCTCACTTCTTGGAGGAACGCTTCTGCAGCTTGGCGGCTGCCTTCTTGCGCTTCAGATAGGCCTTGCGGCGGGCACGTTTGACGACGGGACGGAGTTGTTGGCTCATGGTGTTAGGTGAATGAAAGGGGGCGAGCTTCCGGCCGGCCCCGGGTGAGTCAAGACGGGATTCCGACGGACGCCGGGCGGGGGCGCGGGCCGGCCTTGCCGGGGCGGCGTGGGACAGCGGATGCATATTGGACGCGGCGCGGGGCGGCTGCCGCAGGGAATGAAGGTGATATAGAAGTTGATATTCCACCGATGGTGGTGATGGTGATCATCTTCACCATGGCCCAAGATACACTGAAAAAGATCGCCCAATATAAGTCCAAGCTCGCCGATCTGGAGCGCGAGCTTTTCGCCCAGCTCGCCAAGCTGCCGGCGCAATTCGGCTTCGCTTCGGCGGAGGAGTTCATCGAGGCGGTGCGCAAAGCGACCACCGGGAAGCCCGGCCGCAAGCCCGGGAAGGCGCCGAAGGCCGCAGCGGTGAAGGCCCCCAAGGGTGGCCGCAAGCCGCGCGTGAAGATCACCCCGGAGATCGTCGAGCAGGTGAAGGCGCTCGCCGAGGCCGGCAAGACCGGCAACGAGATTGCGGCGACGACCGGCATCTCGCTGCCGAGCGTGCAGAACCTCAAGAAGAAGCTCGGCCTGGTCGGAAAGAAGAAGTGACGGCACTGGCCGCCTGATTCTCCGCCTCCGCCTTTCGGGACGGGGGCTTTTTTGTTGTTCCGATGATTCGGATGCGGAAACTCCGCGGACCCCGATGGAGGCCCCGTATATCCAGGCAAACACCAATGGTCGGCTGCACGATGCGCGTGAGCCGAGCCTGCCGGCCACCGATCGCGGTTTCCTTTATGGGGACAGCGTCTATGAGGTGTGGCGCACCTACGACGGCGCGATCTTCGCCTTCGACGAGCATTGGCTGCGGTTGGAGCGGTCGGCGCGCGCACTTGGTCTGGTGCTCCCGCTTGGTCGCGCCGAACTGGCCGAGCAGCTCCGGCGCACGGCGGCGGCGTTCGTGGCGCGTACGGGGCACGTGGGTCCCGTCCAATTGCGGGCGCAGTTCACGCGCGGTTGCGGTGCGCTCGGGCTCGATCCCGCGCTCGCCGAGGGCGGCAACTTCGTGGTCCTGGCCCAGCGGTTACGGTTGATCCCGGTGGAGGCATTGCGGGCGGGCTTCGCACTCACTCTCGCCCGGACGCTGCGGCGCAACCCGGTCGACTCGCTCGATCCGGCGTGGAAGACCGGCAACTACCTCAACAATCTCCTCTGTCTGCGCGAGGCGCGGCAGCGCGGCGCCGACGAGGTGCTGATCCTCAACCACGCGGGGCGTGTCACCGAGGCGGCGGTGGCCAATGTGTTTTTCGTCCGTCGGCATGCGATCGTCACTCCGCCCCTGGCCGACGGACTGCTCGGGGGCATCACGCGGGCGCTGCTGTTGGAGCGGATCGCGTCGCGGATCGGGGTGGTCGCCCTCGAGGAGTCGGTGGTGCCGGACGACTTCCGGTTCTTCGACGCCTGTTTCCTCGCCTCGACCACCAACGATCTGGTGCCGGTGGCGTCGATCGACGAACACCGCTTCGGCACGGACGAACTTACGCTGGTCTCGAAGTTGAAGGCCGCATTCCAGAACTACGCCTCGGAGTACGCCGCGGGGCACCCGGAACTACGCTTCGCATCGCAGGAACCTCAGTAACGGCGGATCGATGGGTCGAGTTCGGCCGCCCATGCGTCGATGCCGCCGCGGATGTTGGTGGCGTGGTCGAAACCGTGGGCACGGAGAAACTGGGTCACGCGGGCGCTGCGGCCGCCGTGGTGGCAAAGTACGAGCAGTCGGCGATCGCGCGGCAGGGAGCCGAGCGACGCGGGTATCTCGCGCATCGTTAGCAGCTGGCTGCCCGCGATCTGGCAGATCGCGTGTTCGTCGGGTTCGCGGACGTCGAGCAGCGTCGCCTCGCCGCGAGCCAGGAGGGTGCGGGCGGTGGCAACATCGACTTCGATGGGCGTGGGTGAGTCGGGCATGGTAGAGACGAGTGGGCCGCAGGTCTGACTGGAGCCCATGAATGTGGCCTTGGCAACGCCGCTGGCGCAGACGCAGCACCGCACTTCGCCGTTGACCGAGGCAACCGCACCGAAAGCCTCGGGCGCATGGCGAACCGATATGTTGTGATCATGGCGGGCGGACGCGGAGAGCGTTTCTGGCCGCAAAGCCGACTCGCGATGCCGAAGCACCTGCTGCCGATCGTGGGCGACCGGGCGTTGCTGGTGCAAACGATCGAGCGGTTGCTCCCGATGATTCCGGCGGAGCGTGTTCTGATCATCACCAACCGTCAGCAGGCGCCCGCGATCCGCGGGCTCTGCCCGATGCTGCCGGCGGACAACATTGTGGCGGAGCCGGTGGGGCGCGACACGGCGGCGGCGGTGGGGCTGGCGCTCGTGCTGGTGCGGCGGCGCGACCCGCAGGCGGTGTTCGCGATGCTGCCGGCGGATCATGTGATTTCGGACACGGTGACTTTCCGGGCGGACCTCGAGCGCGCCTTCACGGCGGCGGAGCGCGAGCCGTTGCTCGTCACCTTGGGAATCACACCGACGGAGCCGGCGACGGGCTTCGGCTACATCCAACGCGGCGCGCCGCGTGCCGGCGTCGAGGGGCTCCACGACGTGAATCGCTTTGTCGAGAAGCCCTCGCTCGAGGTGGCGCAGCGCTATCTGGCGAGCGGCGACTATCTCTGGAACGCCGGGATGTTCTTCTGGAGCGTGCCGACGGTGGCGGCGGCGTTTGCGCAGCACGTCCCGGATCTCTGGGCGGATCTCGGCAAACTTGATGCCGCGCTCACGGCCGGTCAGTCGCTGGAGGTGGTGCTGGAGGCGCTCTATCCGACGCTGAAGAAGATCTCGGTCGACTACGCTCTGATCGAGAAGGCCAAGAACGTGGCGGTGATTCCGGCGCGTTTCGACTGGGACGACGTGGGCGCGTGGCCGGCGGTCGCGCGGCATTTCCCGGCGGATGCGACGGGCAATGTCGTGCGCGGCCTCGCCGCCGTCGAGCAGGCGAAGGATAATCTCGTGGTTTCGACGCCGGACCACCTTGTGGCCGTGCTTGGTGTGCAGGACCTGATCGTCGTCCACACGCCCGACGCCACGCTCGTTTGCCCGAAGGACAAGGCGCAGGAGATCAAGGCGCTGCTGAAACGCTGCGAGAGCGCGGCGGAGCTGAAGCGTTTCCTCTGAACGCGGCGCGCAGCCACGATTCCAGCCTGCACCTCCATCATGCGGTTCCTTGGCATTGATCCCGGCGAAAAGCGCATCGGTCTTGCGGTGGGCGACGACCTTGGCATCGCCTCGCCGCTGCCCGCGCTCACGCAGGCGAAGCCTGAGGAACGCTGGGCGGCGCTCGCCGGACTGGTGAAGACGCAACGTATCACCGAGTTGGTTGTCGGCTGTCCCTTCAACATGGACGGCACGACTGGTCCGGCGGCGAAGAAGGCGGAGGCGTTTGCGGCGGAGCTCACGGCGCGGTTCGGTCTGCCGGTGCATCTCGTCGACGAGCGGCTGACGTCGCACCTGGCCGAACAGTCGATTCCGAAGAAGAAGCTGCGGCAGATCCGGAGTTCCGGCGTGGTCGATTCCCGTGCGGCGGCGATTCTGCTCGGCGACTACCTCGCGCAGCGTTTCCCGCCGCCGTGGGCGGAGATGCCGGAGGATGGGTCGTGAGTGAGGTTCCGCGACTGGACGACGAGGACGACGACACCGGCGCCGAAACGAAGCCGGCGACGGAGATGCGCTGGCGGGCGGTGTGCGCCTATGTGGGCACGGAGCTCCACGGCTGGCAGGCACAGCCGACCAAACAGGCGGTCCAGGATTATCTCGAGAAGCGGCTGGCGCAGATCTTCGGCCGACCGATCCACATCCAAGGAAGCGGGCGCACCGATTCGGGCGTCCATGCCCGGGCGCAGGTTTTCCACTTCGACGCCGACTGGAAGCACGGCGCCGAGAAGCTCGAGCGTGCCCTCTCGTGCGGGCTGCCGGCGGCGATCCAGGTCCGCGGGCTGCGGCGGGCGAAACCGGATTTCCACGCGCGGTTCTCGTCGACGGGGAAACGCTACATCTACTTCATTCACCGCGGGGTGGCCGATCCGTTCGAGGCGCCGTTCTGCTGGTCGCTTGGCGGGAGGCCGCTTGATGTCGACGCGATGCGTGCGACGGCGCGCAAGCTGGTGGGGCGGCACGATTTCCGGGCGTTCAGCGCCTTCAGCGGGGTGGAGCGCAAGACCACGGTGCGGACGTTGCGTCGGCTGGACGTGCTCGGCCGCGGGCAGAAGCTGCGGATCGTGGCTGAGGCTGACGGGTTCCTCTACAAGATGGTGCGTACGCTGGTCGGCGCGCTGGTCGGAGTGGGCTTAGGCAAGTTGGCGCCCGAGCAGGTCGCGGCGCTACTCGACAGCCGGAAGCGGACCCATCTGGTTGTGACCGCGCCCGCGCAGGGGCTGTCTCTCTGGCGGGTGGAGTACGGGAAGAGAGTGCGGCGAGACTAGCGGGACGCAGCCGTCACCCCAAATGTCGGAGACGACAGAAGGTAACGAAGGCAACAAAGGGGCACCGGAAAGAGGAAGAACTGCGTGAGCGCCGCTGGATCTTTGGGCATCGACGGGTGAAGGCCGTCGCTCAAACGCCGGTGACCCGACTCATTCGCACATCATTCGCGTGGTGCTTTCTGTCGGCTCCACCTGCGCCTTGCAGGCTCACCGGAGGAACTCGACCTTGGCGGTGAGCTCGGGGGTAAGGTGCTTGTCGGGATTCTTGATCCCAACCTTGATCTGGAGTGTGCCCTTCTGGCGGTTGGCTTCGGGGGAGATCTCGGCGACGACGCCTTCGTAGCTCTTGTCGGGATAGGCTTCGGGGATGACTCGGCACTTGTCGCCGAGGGCGATCTTCGCGAGGTCGGTCTCGTTGATGTCGAGCTCGACCTGGAGGGCGCGCGGGTCGGCCACGGCGAGGACGGCGGTGCTGGGGCCGCGGGTGCCGCCGAAGCTCTGCGGGGTGACGAGTTCGCCCGGTTCGGCGAGCTTCTCGAGGACGACTCCGGAGATCGGCGACTTGATCACGGTCCAGGCGAGGTAGGCGCGGGCGAGGTCGAGCTGGCCTTCGATCTCGCGGATGGTGGCGCGAGCGGCAGCGACGGCGAGGCGGGCCTCGTCCTCCGCATCGACGGAGACGACTTTCTGCGCGAAAAGATCGTGGATGCGGCGGTAGGCGAGCTCGGCGCGTTCGAGGGCGACCTGGGCGGCGGCGAGGCGGCCCTCGGTTTGGGCGACGTTGGCGCGCTGTTCGGCGTCGTCGAGGCGGACGACGACCTGGTCCTTCGCGACGGCGTCGCCTTTCTTCACGCCGACCCACGCGACCACGCCTTGGAAACGCGGGCTGATCTCGATGCGTTCGCGGTTGATGATGTAGCCGGAAACCGTTAGGGGCGGCACCCCCCGCCCAACCCATTACC
>JAEXPL010000102.1 GCA_023446865.1 Verrucomicrobiota bacterium
ACGGCCAGCTCAAGGTCCGCGGACTTTTTGTCGGCGACGACCAGGAGGTGTTCAACCAGGCCGCGAAGCTCTCGCTCGAGGTGAACTTCCAGATGCTCGACGAGCAGATCGCGAAGGCCGTCGTCTATCTCGATCCCTCCGAGTTCAAGAGCACGTGGCTCGGCAACAAGGCCATCTACCGCACCCGCATGGCGATGGCCGACCGCGGCCAGCTCATCATCCTCGCGCCCGGGCTGAAGGAGTTCGGCGAGGACCACGAGATCGACCGCCTCATTCGCAAGTACGGCTACCACGGCACGCCGCAGACTCTCGCCGCCACCAAGGCCAACCCCGAGCTGCAGAACAACCTCGGCGCCGCCGCGCACCTCATCCACGGCTCCAGCGAAGGCCGGTTCGACATCACGTACTGCCCCGGCCACCTCACCAAGCAGGAGATCGAAGGCGCCGGCTTCCAGTACGCCGATCTCGCGACGATGACGAAGCGCTACGATCCCGCGAAGCTCAAGGACGGCTGGAACGTGCTGCCCGACGGCGAGCGGATCTTCTACATCTCGAACCCCGCCATCGGCCTCTGGGCCTACCGCGGGCGCTTCGAGTACTGAAGAGCCAGACCTATCTGGAACTCAGGAAATCAGGAACGATCCCGTAGCTGAGCGGCGCCGCCGTTCGGCGTTCCCGTGGGCGCTTCCGACGCGCCTGCGGGTGGACGCGCTTGCCCCCAAGCGCGTCGAGGACTCGGTCCGCGTTCCCCTCGCCGCTCTCGCGAGCGGCGCCACTTCCTGAAATCCGTGGAGCTGCTCGCGAGAGCAGCTATCCGCCAGTCTTGCCGCAGTGCCCGCGACGGCGTTGGGGGCAACGCCGTCCACCTCGAGCAACTTGTTCCCGATGATCAGGATTCTACCGTCCGCCGTCCGTTCCTGAGGTAGTGAGTTCCAGATTCTCCTCCGGATCGCTCCTGTTCCCCGCTTCCTTCGCCCGCAGCGCGGCGAGCTCCTGCGGGTAGGTCTTGGTGGCGATATCGTCCCAGAGTTCGGCGCCCTCGATGCCGCAGCGCGCGGGGACGAAGACCGGATCGAGGCCCAGCTTCCGCTGCGCCTCGTAGTCGCGCAGCGTCGCGATGCCGGGCTTCGCGAGCAGCACGATCACGATGATGTTGAACCACGCCATCGCGCCGACCGCGGCCGAACCGAAGTTCCAGACGACGTCGACCGAGCTCACCGAGCCGACGAACGTCGCGGCGATCACGGCGACGCGGCTCGCGAGGATGCCGTACTTGTAGCCGGGGCCGCTTGCGTTCTTTTTGAAGAGGTAGGCGATGCTGGAGTCGGCGTAGAACGCGTAGGCGAGCACCGTGGTGAAGGTGAAAAGGAAGAGCGCCACGGCGACGAACGCGCCGCCGAAGCCCGGCAGCACGTTGTTCACGGCCTCCTGCGTGAAGTTGGATTTCTCGATACCCGGGAGGTGTTGCGCGATGAAGCCGCCGGCGTTGGCCGGATCGGCGACGTTGAAGGCGTTCGTGGCGAGGATCATCACCGCCGTGGCCGAGCAGACGAGGAGCGTGTCGACGTAGATCGAGAACGCCTGCACGAGGCCCTGCTTGGCCGGGTGCGAGACCTCGGCGGCGCCAGAGGCCTGCGCGCCCGTGCCCTGGCCGGCCTCGTTGGAGAAGATGCCGCGCTTCACGCCCCACTGGATGCCGAGCCCGAAGACTGCGCCGTAGGCGGTGTTGCGGTTGAACGCGCAGCTGAAGATCAGGCGGAAGATCTCGACGATCTTGTCGGCGTGGGCGAAGAGCACGACGACGGCCAGCAGGATATAGGCGAGCGCCATGAACGGCACGATCATCTCCGCCGTCTTGGCGATCCGGCGACCGCCGCCGAGGACGACGTAGGCCACGAGCACGGTGTAGATCAGGCCGGAGACCCAGGGCGCGATGGCGAGCGAGTGCGCGGCGGCCTGGCCGAAGGCGTTCGACTGGATGCCGGGCAACGCGAGCCCGCAGCCGAAGACGGTGAGCAGCGCGAAGGCGATGCCGAGCCCGCGGCTCTTCAATCCCTTCTCGATGTAGTAGGCGGGCCCGCCTCGGTACTCGCCGTGCACGCGCTCCTTCCAGACCTGCGAGAGCGCCGACTCGATGTAGGCGGAGCCGGCGCCGAGGAAGGCGATCGCCCACATCCAGAAGACCGCGCCCGGTCCGCCGAAGAAGATCGCGGAAGCCACGCCGGTGATGTTGCCGGTGCCCACGCGCCCGCCCAGCGCCATCGCAAAGCCCTGGAACGACGACACGCCCGCGGCTGACGACTTCCCGCTGAAGAGCTGCCCGACCATGTCTTTGATGAGCCGCAGCTGCGGGAAACGCATCCGCAGCGAGAAGTACACTCCCGCCAGCAGGCAGCCGTAGATCATGATCCGGCTCCAGAAGAAGTCGTCGGTCGCCGCCGAGAACGAAAGTAGGCTCACAGGGGTGTGGGTTGGGTTGAAACGCGCAGCGCTGGTTCCGATGCCGAACGATTTCCGCCCGGACACGAGACCGAAACCCTAGGTTTTCGCGTGCCGCGAAAACCTGAGGCGGCGCGCGGCGCGCCGCCATAAGGATTCCGCGCTGCGCGGAATCCTATTCGACGCACCAGCGGATGCGCTCGGCGAGCCGCGGACCGATGCCTTCGACGGTGGCGAGTTCCTCGGCGCTCGCGGCCATCGTGCGCTCGACCGAGCCGAAGCTTTTCAACAATCGCTCGGCTCGCTCGGGGCCGACGCCAGGGAGACCTTGGAGGAGGTAGAGTTGCCGAGCACGTCTCCCTTTCGGCCGATAGCCGGGGCGGCCGAGTGCACCGTCGACTCGCGCCTGCGCCTGACGTCCGAGGTAGACGAGCAGCCGGGCGGTCTCCTCGATGTCCCGCGAGCGCAGGACGGCGAGGCCGAAGAAGACGCTCACCGTGATCAACGCCCCCTGGAGCGCCTCACGGCTCACGCCCAGGCTCGCGAGATCGGCTCCGCAGTTCTCGAGGATCAACACTGGCCGCCGCCTGCCGGAACAACCGTGCGTCGACCACGGACCGCGCAAAATCCCCCAGGGTCTTGCGCTCCACGATGCAGCCCTCTCCGACGAGGAAATCTCCCACTCGGAGCCTCCGCACCGTCAGCGCCACCTCCTCGTGCCTCTGAAGCGCTCCAATCACACCTCCCGCATTCTCCCGATCGTCCGCCACGATCCGCACCCGATCAATCTCCGCTGTCATGCCCCATTCATGTCAGCTCACCCACCGCAGCGCACCACCAAAACCACCCCCGCGCGGGCGCCGCCGGCGCCGTCCTCAGGTTTTCGCGTTCGCGAAAACCTCCTCAGACGAGCAGCAGACCCGGGTTCGCGCCGGTCAGGCTCACGCCGCCGGCGGGGGTGACGCGGTAGGTGTTCTCGCTGCCGACCATGCCCACGCCGGGCACGCCGCGCTTGGGCTCGATCGCAAGCGTCATGCCCTCGGCCAGCGGTTCGTCGAAACGCTCCGCGAGCACCGGCCATTCGTCGATCTGCAGGCCCACTCCGTGCCCGAGGAAGTTCACGCGCCGGCTGCCGAAGCCCATGAAATGTTCCAGGAACGCCGCGTCCAACCCGGCCAGTGTTCGGCGGTAGATCTCCGACGGGATCGCGCCGGGCTTCAGCTCCGCGGCGATGCGATGCTCGATCTCCACGCAACGCCGGTGCAATGCGGCGACTTCCGGTGGCAGCTCCCGGCCGAACTGGTACACCAGCGTCTTGTCGGTCGCGTAGCCTTCGAGCGCGTAGGGGGCGTCGACGAAGACCAGGTTGCCCGCGCGGAGTTTGCGTTCGGCGTTGCCGAGCACGGGTGCGGCCGGGCCGATGCCGCGGCAACCGGCGGGGCCGTCGAAGTTCGTCGGGTACAGCGAGTTCTCCCCGAAGGCGAGCTGGGCGACCGCGATGTCCACGCCGAACATCCCGAAGCGCACCGTGCCCTGGTGTCCCTCGCGCACGAACAACGCGTAGAGCTCGCTGGCGAGCTCCGCCTCGCTCATGCCCTCGCGCAGCAGTGCCGGCACCTGTTCCTCCAGGAGGCGACGGTGCACCGCTCCGCAGCGTTCCATGATCGCGAGCTCGTACGGGCTCTTCACCGCCCGCACGCGCGCGACCGTGCCGTCGAGGGCGGCGACGGCGTCGCAGGCGAAGTACTTCCGGAAACGCTCCACCACGGCGAGCGGGGTGAGCTCGGTTTCGAGGTGGATCGTGCGCCACCGGCTCGCGCCGGGCGGCAACGCGTCGCGGTAGCTCTTCATCGGGCGGATCGCGGGGAAGATCGATTCGTCGACCGCCCGCTCATGGCTGCGCCGCACCCACAGCACCGCTTCGCCGCCGCGCGGCACCAGCAGCACGGCGTCCTGCATTGTGCCGGTGAAGTAGTACTGGTTGGTGCGCCCGAACAGCGCGGCCAGTTCCCAGTCCGGCTGGTCGGCATCCATCCGCGCGCGGAAACGCGCCAGGCGTTCGTTCAGCTCCGAGAGGGGAACTTGGTACATCGCCCGCGACCGTAGGCGTCTCGCGAGGATTGGGAAAAGAGGAATCTGGAACTCAGGAGATCAGGAACGAGCCAGTAGCTGGATGACGAAGGCATTCCGCTCGGAATGGGAATGTGGAAAGCAGGGAAGCAGGAACGGAACTGGAATTTCGTCACAGCGGACACGGCCGCGGAGGAGGCCGCGAAGGCGGGGCCTGCTGATGAACGCCGGTCCCCGATGGCGACGGTTTGGCCGCTCGCCTTGACACTATGCACGCTCCGCGTGCATAGTGTCGCCCTCGGTGATTCGTTCGTTTGCCAACGATGCCACGGCTCGGCTCTGGGACGGTTTCCGCTCTGCGGAGCTGCCGCCTTCGATCCACAGGACCGCACTCCGCAGACTCACCCAACTCCACGCCATCCACTCTCTCGACGAACTCCGCATTCTGCCCGGCAACCGCCTGGAGTCGCTCAAGGGCGACCGTCGCGGTCAGCACAGCATCCGCGTGAACGACCAGTTCCGCGTCTGTTTCCGCTGGGACGGACAGAACGCCCACGCGGTTGAGATCGTCGACTACCACTGATCGCCATGCCTGCTGCCAAGTTTCTCAACGTCCATCCCGGTGAGCTGCTACGCGAGGAGTTCCTCGAGCCGATGGGCATCACCGCCTACCGGCTGGCGAAGTCCACCGGTCTGCCTCCGCAGCGCATCAACCAGATCGTGGCCGAGAAACGTGGCATCACGGTCGACACTGATCTGCGCCTGTGTGCATTTTTCGGACTCGCGCCCGGCTATTGGCTACGCGTGCAGATGGCCTACGATCTCCGCGAGGCGATCCACACCATCGGCCCGAAGATCAAGGCCAGTGTCCAGCCGCTCCAAGCCGCGTGACCGGGAGCTGTGGGCGCGGAGCCGATCCCGTAGCTGGACGGCGAAGCCGTTCAGCCCGCCTATTTCACACTTCGTGCGTGGTGGGCGACGGATTGCCGTGGCGGAACTCGTAAGAATTTCGATCCTCGGCGCCCGGTCGAAAGCCTTACGGGCTTCCGCTACGGTGAAATTTCCGGGTTCAGCTCAGCTGGGGGATGGGGAACTCAGCGTTGCCGCGGCGTGTTTTCGGCTTTTGGTCGGGTTTCGGCGCGAGCACCCTCGTCCCCCTCATCCCCATGAAATCGCTGTTCACCCTCCTGGCCTGTGCGGGCGCGCTGGTTGCGCTCCAGGCCGCTCCCCAACCGCCGTCGCTCAAGGAGGCCGCCCAAGGGCGTTTCCTGATCGGCGCCGCCATCAATGAGAACGTCATCCTCGGCACCGACCGGAAGTCGGTCGCCCTGGTCGAACGCCACTTCGACGCCATCTCGCCCGAGAACTGCCTGAAGTGGGAGTCCGTGCATCCCGAGCCCGACCGCTACGATTTCAAGGTCGCCGACCGCTACGTCGACTTCGGCACCCAGCGCCAGCTCTACATCCTCGGGCACACGCTGATGTGGCACTACCAGACGCCGGACTGGGTCTACGCCAACCCCGACGGCTCCCCGAAGACCGCCCCGCAACTCCTCGCGACGTTGCGCGAACACATCCGCACCGTGGTGGGCCGCTACAAGGGCCGGATCACCGGTTGGGACGTGGTCAACGAGGCCGTCGCCGACACCGGCGGCATCCGCACGGATCTCAAGTGGTACCAGGTGCTGGGCGAGGAGGGCATCATCGAAGCGTTCCGCGCCGCGCACGAGGCCGATCCCGCCGCCGAACTCTACTACAACGAGTACTGCCTCTGGCTGCCGGAGAAGCGCAAGACGGTCATCGAGCTGGTGAAGCGTATCCGCGCCGCCGGCCTGCCGGTCGATGCGGTGGGCTTGCAGGAGCACTACGTGATCGGCGCCCCCACGCCCCAGCAGGTGGAGGAGACGATCGCCGCCTTCGCCCAGGCCGGCATCAAGGTCCAGATCACCGAGCTCGATGCCAGTGTTCTCCCCCGACCGGACAACTACTACGGCGCCGACATCGCGCGCCTGAAGGAGCACCGCGCCGAACTCGATCCCTATCGCCGCGGTCTCACCGCCGCCCGCCAGCAGGACCTCGCCGCCTACTACGGCGAGATCTTCGCCGTGTATCGTCGCCACGCCGCCAACATCAAGCGCGTCACCTTCTGGGGCGTGACCGACGCCGACACCTGGCTGTCCAACTGGCCGATCAAGGGCCGGCGCGACTATCCGTTGCTCTTCGATCGCAAACATCGCACCAAGCCCGCCTACGACGCCGTCATCAAGGCCCTCTCCGCGCCGTAAACTCCGTGCAGCCCCGCTCGCAGTCCGTAGCCGGATGACGAGGTCATCCGGCCCGGAGCGGGAAGGTGGAAATCAGGAAAGCACGAACGGAGCCGGGCTCTCGTCGCAGAGAACACGGAGGCGGGCACCGGCCGGGCAGAAAAGCACCTGTATTGACTTGGGAGAGGCGCCGGGATGATCTGGACGCACCCTACCGCCCTTGCCTCTCCGGCTGTCGCCCCGCTCCGCTATGAAAACTCGCCTTTGGCTGCTTCTCCCCCTGCTCGCTCTCGCGTCGCTCGCCGCCCGCGCGGACGATTCCAAGGCCCCCGCGCCCGCCGCCGCGGAACCCACTGCACACCAGAAACTCTACTATTTCGAGCATCGCCTGATGCCGAAGTGGACCCACCAAAGTGGTGGCGCCTTCTACAACGACCTGCGTGCCGGTCAGGCCGAGAAGCTGCGCGAGGTCGCGGAGGAACTCGGGGGCGCCGACTTTGCGAAACAGCTCACGATCGAGAGCGTGGCCGCGCCCGAAGGCGTGCTGCTCGGCTTTGCCGCGCCGACCGATGTCACCGATTGCTTCTTCACCTTCGTGGCCAAGGTGGGCGAGCGGTACCGCTACCTCACCTTCGAGAAAACCGAGGACATTCTGGGCGACGGGCTGGTGGCGTGCATCGGCGAGTGGACGGCCGAAGGCTCCCATCGCAATTTCGGTTTCAGCAAGGCGAAGTCGCGGGAGGCTTTCCTGAAGGCGGTCGCAGACCTGCTTAGTGATCCGGATACGGCGCCCGGAGCGGAAACGCACCCAAGCAAGGCGCAGTGAAACGATCGCGGTGGCTGGTGGACTGGTTCTCCGGATCTGTCGCGCCGCGCCGGTAGGCGGTAGGGGTAACCCTGTCCGGCCTTCTCTTCAGGCGAACCACAGGTAGAGGGTGACGCCACTCGCGAGCACGGCGATGAGAGCGCAGAGGACCGCGAACCACGGGCCCGGTGCGGGCACGGGCGGCTGGAACAGTTCCCGGCGGCGCTCGGCCTTCGACAGGTGAAAGACCAGGATGAACAGCACCAAGCCCAAGGCGCTCAGGCCGATCACCCCGAAGTTCTCCCGGTTCGGCTCCGGTGCGTCTGCCATGTGGTCGAGCCGATAGCCGGTGAGGGTGAGCATCGCGCCCATCCAGAGCATCCAGAGGTGGGCGTAGATCGGCCGCGGAAATAGCCGCACCAGCCCGTGGAAATAGAGACTCACGAGATCCATGAGGCGACTTGTCCGGCAGCCGTCCCATCACACCGGCGTCCTCTCGATTCTTTGTGCCGTTGTGCTCTCGGCCTCGCTGTCTCGCGCAATGCGCGGTTCTCCAGATTATGGTAGAGAAGGTTTCGCAATCGGGTATGGAGTGTACAGCAATCGACTCGGTCGATCGCGTCCCGCGACTCAAATGCTACGGTACTGGGGAATTCTTGTGTGGGGAAGGGGGTAATGTATTGCCCTGAATCTTATTATAAAGACTAGGAGTATCGGAACCGCGATTTCTTAACGGGAGATAGATGTAAGCGATGGCGGAGGCGGTCAATAGTATCGCCAGTGTGACTTTCGAGAGTCGGAAGAAGCGCTCCCCAGCCTTAATGCGCTCCCACTCCTGCTTAAGAATCAGTCGTGACTTATCGCGGATTCTATCGAGCTCACTTGATGCGCTGTCGTACTCGCCATTGCTCATCGAGTCTCGGACTCTAGTCAGTGACTCAAGTAGCCTGTTGTGGCTCTCGTTCTTTGGGTTGAGTCGCAGAATAATGCGGTTGTATGAGCTTAAAAGATTAGTATAGTGTTTGCCGAAATCCTGAGGTGAAGATTGAGCTGACGCTTGCGTGGCGAATCCATGATGGATCAAGCGGACGGAGGTAAGGAACTCCGACACCTCCGCTCGGAGCGCATCAACCCATGCTTGTCGATGGTCTGATACCTTTTGCTCTTTGGAGATAATTAACGCGAAATAGGAAAAGGTCCCGGCGATGATTGCTGCTACGATCGTTCCGGTTGGCTCGGCGGCAAGAATTGCGTTTATCGTCGGATTAACGCTCATAGCTGAAGTTTGTTACTGATATATGTGACGACCGCCTTTGCCTCGCTTGAGGGGGCGCTGAGTGAGTTCAGGATTTCTTTAATCTCTGTGATCGCTCCCTTGAGGATGTGCCCGCTTGGTTCTTTCCGCGCAATATCAAGAATTCTGTCTATTCGCCCAATGATCTCTCTTGAAATCGGAACATGCGAGCCTCCGGCTGCGATCGGACTAAGCATCCTCTGAATCTCGTCTATATTCTGAATGCCTATCGCAGTCGGGTAGAGCTCTGTTACCGATGAGCATGCGCAGGGGTTGTGGTGGCAACTTGGGCATCCGTTTGCGTAGTATTCGAGAAAGATATCGAATAATTTCGATTGGCTTGTTGGGTGGGTTAATATCCACGCACTGCAGGTCCACGCGACTATGTCGGCAAGTTCATCGTCGATTGCGGCTCCATGATCAGGTAGTGTCTCGCTTCTTCGAGTGGCGATTCGGAGCTCAGAATACTCCTCAAAGAGCTTCGCAAAGTGCTGCTCGGGCGTTCGGGACCAAACAACTCGGTTATGTGGATAAATCGTGGATATCGTGTTTATTGCCCGCTCAAATGTGATGGGATTGTAGCGAAAGATTATCGCCTTATGCTTTAGGTCCTCGTTGCGCTCATTTGTTGAAAGTGGGTGCAGTGGGCGGCGGTTAGTTGAGGCGCATTTGCAGGTCTTCTCCATGCAATAGGGGCATACCCCAGGAAATTTTGCCGAGAATGCCAATTCGATGCTTCGTTTATTGCGAGATGCGATAGCGAATAGCCACGAAAGCATCGTGACGAAATAGATGTCGGTTGTTTGCTCGGGAATGCTCTTCTCGAAAGCTTTAGAAACGATCCGTCCAAGGCCACCGGCCTTTTCGGCTGCAAACCCCCAAAGCGTGTCGGGATGCATCTTGATGTTTTTTGCCCTGTAGAGTGAGTCGAGGTATGCTTGGATGCCATCAAGACTCTCGCTAGTTCGGAGAAGAGGAGACATGGTAGATTTTGCTGGCTAGTGTTTGCGATCGGGTGGCTGGAGAGAGAATAGGAGAGGTTGTGCCGTTCGGAAGTGTGGCGGAGTGACACCGCGTTGGGCTGACGTGGATCTCTGCGGACGGTGGGCTGTCCGGTCAGCGGGAGACGGTATAGGACGCGTCCCAATACCTCGAGGATACTCTAGCGTCGGGAGCATCGTTGATCTTTGAAAAGAGGGATGATTGTGATGTTGGGTGCTCTTAGGATTGGTACCGGGACAATCAAGCGATAGCCAGGACTCGGTATTGGGATACTCCACGATCGAAGTAGCTTTCATGGTGAGGTGTGCGGGCTGGGGCCAAGAAGCGGACGACTGAAAGCAGGGGCGGATGCTGAAGGCGCTGAATTCCAGCGGGCGACTCAGCTGCTATTTGTTCTCTGCCGTGGCGCCGGAGTGGTCCTCGCGGACGCTGTCCTTGAAGTCGGGCAAGTTGCGAAGGTGTGCCGTCGAGACGATCAGCACCAGCGCGAACAGCGCGACGTGCAGGAGCGCGAACCCGGGCTTGGTTGGGGCGGAGTCCTTCATGGTGATGCGGGGAAGGCAGGAGACTGGGGGCCAAAATCGGTTGGGCTGGCAGGAGGGCAGCACTACGGCTGCAGGATGGCAAGAACTCTGAGGGCGAATGACGACAGATGGCGCAAGACAGCGGACTGGGGCGGATGTTAGGACCTAGGAGACAGGAGTCAGACAGCCGGATCCGCTGACCCGGATGGCTCACCTCTGCACAGTTATTCCTCGAAACACTTTGTTTTGCGCACGCTTCTCCTCGGTTACGCCGCGCCGGAAAGGCAGCCTCGGATGTTGCCCTCCGGCATCCGTGCATTCTGTGCGTTCCGTGGTCCAGCCTTCCGGACTTTCGACCACTCTGCTGGCCAGCAGAGCACGGAGGACACGGGCGGGATTGCGGTGGCCGGTGGACTGTGGGCGGTGGCCGGTGAATCTGACCCACACCGGATCGCCACAAAGAGGCACGGAACCCCACGAGAAGGTTTCTGTTTTTGTGCCGCTTCCTCCTTTTCGTGGCCAAGTTTTGGTTGTGACTCGGCCGAGCGCGGCTCTCAGGGAGACCAGAACTCCGTTCCTGATTTCCTCTCAAGTAACATGAAATTAAGTTGTTGGTTATCAGCACCTGAAGTTTCGCCCGCTTTGCAGCAAAACACTCCCGAAAAACGCCAATGTTACTTTGCTGAAAGGCCGCGCCCCGGCGCGCGTCTGCGCTGAGTTCCACATTCTTCTGGGAGATCAGTCCCTATTCGATGAAGAACTCGATAGTGGTGACGACGCGGACGGTCTTGCGCTCGGGCGAGGCGATGTCGCGGTCCTCGATCTCGACCACGCCCTGCGTGGCCTTGCGGATGCGGCCCACCTTCGCCTGCGAGTCCTGGGCGAACTTCTCCGCGGCGGCGCGGGCGTTGGCCGTGGCCTCCTCGATCATCGCGGGCTTGAGGGTGTTGAGCGCGTCGAAGCCGAACTCGATCCGGTGGTCGTACTCGCTGACGTGCAGCGGCAGGCCGAGGGCGACCAGCGCATCGGACTTCTGGATCGCCTGCTTGACGACGTCGACCTGCCGGCTGCGCACGACGAGGGTCATCGTCGCGGTGTAGCGCGGAAGCTGGATCTGGTCGCGCTCGCGGCGCTCGCCGGCGCGGTCCTGGATGCTGGGCAGGCCGAGCGAGCACTCGGTGGCCGGGATGTGGTTCTCCTCGAGAAACTGGCCGATGATCGCCTTGGCCTTGTCCATCTCCTCGCGCAGGGCGGGGAGTTCCTCGGCGGCCACGGCGTAGCGCAGCGGCCAGATGACGTAGGTGGCCTTCACCTCGCGCTCGGAGAGTCCGCGCACGGTGAAGTAGCGGTCGAATTCGCGGCCGCGTTTCACGGCGGCGCCGATTTGTTGGCCGAAGATGGCGAGTCCGAGCGCGAGCAGCGCGCCGAGGACGGCGAAGGAACGGGTGGTGATCATGGGCGGGATGGCGGGTTGGTGGAGGGACGCGCCCACTTTCGCCTGCCCGGGTGAAGATCCGATGAAGCCGCGATGAAAACCGGCGGAAATCGGTGGCCGCGCCACCAGACGACAGAGGGCGGCGGGCGGACGACAGAGGACAGAAGACGGAGGTCCGGTAGCCGGTGGTCCGTGAGCAGTGGCCGGTGAACTGTGGACAGTGGCCGGTGGCCGGTTGTCGGCTGAGGCGCTCACGTGATCAGTTAGTCGAGCGTCGAACGACGAGCGACGTGAACCCGATCACGGAGAAGAGGCGAAAGCGGCTGAGCGAATCAGAGCGTGCCTCGGCGCCTTGGCGCTCGTCACTCGACGCTCGACCCTCGTCAAGATCGGCGCACTCAGCCGCCGTCGGGAATCTCGGGCTCGACGAGCTTGGCGAGCAGGGCGAGCGATTCCTGCCAGCCGAGGTAGCAGGCCTCGGCCGGGATGATGCCGGGCACGCCTTCCTGCACGACCTGCAACTCGGTGCCGAAGGGGCTGTCCTTCAGGTCGACGGTCACGGTGATCACGCCGAGGAGGTTGGGGTCGTCGAACTTGTCGGTGTAGCGGAGGCGCGTGTGGGGTTTGAGCTCCAGGTATTCGCCGCCGAAGGAGTGGCTCTTGCCGGTGCCGAAGTTGGTGAACGACATCTTGAACGTGCCGCCGACGCGCGGATCGAGGTGGTGGACCCTCGCGGTGAAGCCGTTGGGCGGAATCCATTTCGCCAATGCGTCGGCCTCGAGGAACGCGCGGTAGATCTTTTCGGGGGAGGAGCGCAGGACGCGGTGGAGGCGGATGGTATGGGTGGTCATGGCGGAGGTGTCGCGCTCGCCCGGTGGCCGCTGCGAGCAGGGTCCGCACGGGTGGTGCGGGGCACGTATCCGCCAACGTTGCGGAATCGCAACCGCGCCGGGCGCGGAACGCCACACTCTGCACGGGGCCTTATCGCGTGCGCGCCGAGAATGACCGGCGACAACCCGCGTGCGGCGCATGCGGTCAGCCGCGGGTCGAGGCGTGCGAGCGACGTCCGAGCAATTCGAACACGGAGGCGAGGAAGCCGCGGCGCGGTTCCACCGGCGCGACCGGGGCGGGAGCGGGCACCGGCAGCGGCAGGGGGACGGGGACCGAGCGGGTGCGTTCGGCCACGGTGGCGGCCACGCGTCTCTCGAGCGCGGGGAGGGCGGTGTCGTCGAAATAGGCGGCCAACTGCCGGAAATACCAGGCCGGGCGCGAGTGCCCGGCAGCGCTGTGCTGGGTGGCGGCATGCGCGGCGTCGGCCGCCTCGAGGTAGCTCTCCAGTCCCGGCACCGCCTCGCCCTTGATCTGCTTGAGCAGCGAGAAGAAGAGCCGGGTGTCCTCGAAGCCGAGAAGGTTCTGCAGCCGCAGCGTGAGCACGGAGAGCTCGAACGAGAGCGCGCTGAGCCGGGTGGCGGGCACGCCGGCGGCGCAAGCGCGGGCGAAGACATGGCGCAGGAAGGCGGGCGTGGAGGCGGGAAGCGCCGGCAGGCGGGTCTCGAGTCGCGCGAACCACGCGGCGACACCGGAATCGGGACCGTTCTCGAGCACGCGGTCGAGATCGTACAGGTCGATGGCCGTGAGTTCCTCGTGCGGGATGTCGTCGTGGAAAGTGAGGAGATGGCGCAACTGAAACGGGTCGACGAGGTGGCCGAAACTATCGCTGGCGGCGCCGGCGCGGGTGCAGTGGTCGACGATCTGGGCAAAGTTCAGTCCCGGACGAAGCAGCTTGAGGCGCCGGAGCACCGCGGCGGCGCGGGTGACCTCGGCTTCGCGCACGAGGCGTTGAAAGGGTGCCGGAGCCTGGGCGATGGCGATGCCGTGAAGCGCCTGGAGGGCCGCGCTGAGTTCCGCTCGTTCAGCGGCCTCCCGCTGGCGGGCGGCCGGATCGAGCGTCGCCGGCGCACCGCCGTGGCGCAGCACCACGGTGTGGATCAGAGCCGCCGAATCGGGCCGGAAGGCGTGCGCTTCGGCCCCTCCGGGTGCAGCCAGGCGGTTGTTGTGGTGAGGAGCGGTTTGCATGGCCTGAAGTTTCTGCAGGAACCGCGCCCGCTCCAGAAACTCCCGGTCGGGGAAACCCTGAACGTGGCGTGAGCGGAACGCGGTGGCGCCGCCGGAGGTCAGGCGATTCTTGAGTCTCGCGTATTGAACGGACGCGCGATGGTAGGGCGTTCTGCCGAACCGCAGAATGGGCCACTTGAGCGAACGGACGGCCCGGCGGTCCGTCCCTACCTCGGACAGTCTATGGCGCGAGTGTCGCTAGGACCGCGAGCGCGCGGGATCGGCGGCGGTGTGGGCGGGCGCGGAGGGCCCGCAGCCGAACAAGCGCTGCTCGTGCAGGAACCGCCTCAGCTCGTCGTCGAGGTCGTGCGCTTCGCCGCGGGCGAGGGCGTGCCGGACCTTCGTCGACGAGTGGTCGGCGTGGTCGGAGTCGCAGAAGACGACCGGCCCGCGCAAACGGCTCCGGACTTTGGTGACACTGTGGTCGTCGCCCCGCAGGCTGATGAAGTGCGGGAGGTCGCAGAGGTAGTCGGGGTAGTGCGGGCGCAGCACCGCATCGGCGCCGGCGAGCAGGCCGCAGCGGCAACCGAGGGCGACGAGGCGTCCGTGGAGCGCGACGAAACCCGCGCCCTGGGTGCCGGCGACGACGGAGGGGTGCACGACGAGCAGGCGTTTGCGGTACGGGGAACGTGCGACGAACAACCGGAGGATGTGCAGGCGGTCATCGATCGGGGCGAGCAGCCGCTGTTTCTCCGGATGGAAGGAGTGCGGGCAGAACGCGACGTAGGCGAGGTGGTGCTCAAGCACGTGCGTGGCGAGCGCCACATGGCCCGCGTGGGCGGGGTTGAACGAACCGCCGAGGAAACCGATCGACGTCGGCGCGAGCGCCTCCAGCTGGCGTTGGTCGGTGACGATCATGCCGTGGCCCCTCCGGAGCGTTGGTGGACCGGGGGCGCACCGCACTTCGTGGCACCGGCCGCGGGAGCGGGGCGGTGGTCGGCGGGACGCCGGTCCGGCGGCCGGCGCCCCGGGCGCGCGACGAGCGGCGACATGACGGGGCGGAGGGGTGCCGTGGGGGGCTTGTACCGGATAGAGCATCACGCGGAGCGCGTGGTGGCAAGCCCGCGGTTCACCGCCGGGGCGCGCCGCCGGGCGGCGAGTCGGGCTGGGTGAAGAGCTGTTCTGGCGAACAGCTCCACATTGCGGAGCCGGGTGTGGCGGGCGGCCCGTGCGAGGGCTGCTCTTGTAGCCGGTCGCGGTGAGGCCGGCTCCGTCCTATTTGGCTTCGCCTTATGGCCTGACGCTTGCGGGTGGCCCCGCTTGCCCCCAAGCGGGGCGCGGACCCGCCCGACGGCGGACTCTCGTTCATTGGAGGACTGACCTTGTCCGCGGCTGCTCACTCCCACGACCGCGTTGGGGGGGCAACGCGGTCCACGTCGGTCAACCTCTGCACAGGCCGCTTTCGCCCGCCTGTTTCACATTCCGAGCGAGGGCGATCGCAGACGGTCGTAGCGGAACTCGTCAGAGTTTCGTGCTTTGCCCACTGCGAAAACCTTACGGTCTCCGCTACGCCATGAAACCTCCGTCCTAGTTCGCCGCCGGGGCGGCCGCGCCGAGGCCGCGGCGGTCGAGCAGGGGCTGGAGCTCGGGATCGCCGCCGCGGAAGGCGCGGTAGAGCTCCATCGCCTCGGCGCTGCCGCCGCGGGAGAGCAGCATGGAGCGGAAGCGGTCGCCGTTGGCGCGCTGGAGGCCGCCGTTGCGTTTGAACCACGCGACGGTGTCGGCATCGAGCACCTCGGCCCAGATGTAGGAGTAGTAGCCGGACTCGTAGCCGCCGGAGAAGATGTGGTTGAAGTACGTGCTGCGGTAGCGCGGCGGCACGGGCGCGAAGTCGACGCCGGCGGCGACCAGCGCCTCCTGCTCGAACGCCGTCACCTGCTCGGCCGCCGGGGCGGTGGCGACGGTCACGCGGTGCCACGCCTGGTCGAGCAGGGCGGCGGCGAGGTACTCGGTGGTGGCGTGGCCCTGGTTGAACTTGGCGGCGGCCTCGATCTTCGCGACGAGCTCGGCCGGGAGCGGCTCGCCGGTGCGGTAGTGTTTTGCGTAGTGGGCGAGGATCTCCGGCCAAGTCATCCACATCTCGTTCACCTGCGAGGGGAACTCGACGAAGTCGCGCGGCACCGCCGTGCCCGCGAAACGCGGATACCGCACGGCGGAGAACATCGTGTGGAGGTTGTGGCCGAACTCGTGGAAGGCGGTGTTGACCTCGTCGAAGGTGAGCAGCGTGGGCTCGCCGGCGGGCGGCGGCGGGACGTTGAGGTGCAGGCCGATCACCGGGTGCGTGCCGCGCAGGGAGGACTGGGCGACGTAGGCGTTGGCCCAGGCGCCGCCGCGCTTGGACGGGCGGGCGTAGGGGTCGACGATCAGCAGGCAGAGCGGCGACTGGTCGACATCGAGCACCTCGAAGACGCGGGTGTCGGGGTGGTAGCGCGGGAGGTCGGTGCGCTCGCGGAAGGAGAGGCCGTAGAGGCGGGTGGCGGCGTAGAACACGCCGTCGCGCAGCACGCGGTCGAGTTCGAAGTAGGGGCGGAGCTGCGACTCGTCGAAGGCGTACTTCTGCGCGCGGACCTTCTCGGCGTAGAACGCCCAGTCCCACGGGGCGAGCGTGGCGCCGGGGTGGGCGGCGGCGAGGCGGGCCTGGAGGGCGGCGGCCTCGCGGCGGGCGTTGGCCACCGCGGCGGGGGCGAGGCGGCGCAGGAGGGAGTCGACGGCCTCCGTGGTGCGGGCGGTCTGGTCGTCGAGGACGAAGGCGGCGTGGTTGGCGTAGCCGAGGAGGGCGGCGCGCTCGGCGCGCAGGCGGGCGAGGCGGGCGACGTTGGCGGTGTTGTCGAAGTCGCCGCCGCGGGAGCCGCGGGCGGCGGAGGCGCGGAAGAGGCGTTCGCGCACGCCGCGGTCGGTGAGCGCATCGAGCGGGGTCTGGCCGGTGGTATTGATGAGGCGGATGAGGAACTGGCCCTCGTGCCCGGCGGCCTTGGCGGCCGCGGCGGCGGCGGTGATCGCGCCCTCGGACCAGCCGGCGAGCTCGGCGCGGGTGGCGACGAGCAGCGCGGAGGCGTTGGTCTCCTTGAGGAGGTTCTGCGCGAACGTGGTCTCGAGGGTGGCGAGCTCGGCATTCAGGGCGCGGAGACGCGCCTGCTCGGCGGCGCCGAGGCGGGCGCCGGCGCGGACGAAGCCGGTGTGCGTGCGCTCGAGCGCGCGCAGCGACTCGGGGTCGAGACCGAGCCCGGCGCGGCGCGCGTGGAGGGCGTCGATGCGCGCGAAGAGCGCGGGGTTGAGCAGGATGGCGTCGGCGTGGGCGGCGAGGCGGGGCGCCATCTCCTGCTCGACGGCCTGGAGGGCGGGGTTGGTGTTGGCGGAGTTGAGCCCGTTGAAGACGCGTTCGACGCGCTCGAGGGCGAAGCCGGCGCGTTCGAGGGCCTCGATGGTGTTGGCGAAGGTCGGGGCGGCGGGCTCGGCGGCGATGGCGTCGATCTCGCGGAGGTTTTCCGCCATGGCCGCGTCATAGGCGGGGCGGAAGTGCTCGTCGCGGATGAGGTCGAACCGCGGGTAGCCGAACTGGAGGTCGCTTGGGGCGAGGAGCGGATTGTCGGCGGCGGCGAGGCCGCCGGCCAGCGCGAGAGAGCCGAGCAGGGAACCGAGGAAGCGTTTCATCATGCCGCCAGCGGAGCGGAATGCTGACGGAACGTCAGGCCGGAAAATGCGGGGTTGGTGGGCCCTCCGGGTTTCGAACCCGGAACCAAGGGATTATGAGTCCCCTGCTCTAACCATTGAGCTAAGGGCCCGTGTTTTCCGCGGTGGGAAAGAACCCTCGAACTGTCGCAGAACGACATCTCGAGGTCCCCAAACGGGAGTGTCATCTTGTGGTCTCAAGCTTTTCCGCGAAAAAGGCGACAATTTGTGGGAAGAAAAGTTGAGACCACAAAATGTCGCGTTTTCCACGAAACGGAAAATGTGACACCTCGAGGGTATCGGCGTACGCAATATAGAGTTCTTGAGGATTGTAGCGGACGCGAACTTTGGATCGCTCGACGGTACACTCGCGCATTTTGTCGTGCCAATAGTAGTAGCCGTCGACGAAGACTGACCAAATCAACGGCTACCGGGTTGGCGTTTCAAAGGCCGTGATTGTCCCGCGACTTTCCCGCTGCGGTTCGGAGCTTTCTGGGAGGACCTGGCAGTGTCCCGTTTTGATGGAAGCGACGACAATCGCACCCGCCGGAATCGACCTTGGTCGAAAGCCTCGATCGCCGCACAAGCGGCCTCTTGCCAGCGGTTCTTGTGGGCGACTGCAAAGAGCCGCTGCCGTTCGGTGCCGGGTTTGAAGTGCTTGGGGATGACGAACAACACTACGCGGCCCTTCTCGCAGGCATCGAGAGCTCGGCCAAGATAGCGGCGAAAATCACTCCAGCCGACAAGCCAGGGGATTGGTGGGTGTTTGTTTTTCGAGCCCGGAAGATCGGGCTTTGGCGCCGGCTCTTTCATAGGTTGATCCCGTGTTCGATTGTTCTGATCGGGGTTCCATTCGCTCCGAGATAGGTCACGTTGGTGGCTGCCCTAGACGGAAAGCTTGGCGGTGATCTTCACTCCGCGGACGACGGTGCTGAGGAGGACAAGCAGGAGGAGCACACCGAACGAGTCGCCGATGCCCATTTCGGGCAGATGCAGCCATCCAGAGATGCACCCATTCCAGAGCCACATTACGGGGTACGCGAGAAGGACGACCAAGAGCGTGTTCAGCAGCAGACCGACGACGAAACCGCTGAGGATGGAGCCAGATGAGAAGTTCATGATTCTAGGTGCCGATCCCGGGAGTGGTGCGTCCGGGAGCTTTGCGAGAATCCTACCCGATGGGGATGGACACTGGCTGTCCGACCCTGTGGCTGCCGAAAGAATGTCTACGTGCCTGGGTTTTGTTGCCTAGCCAACACACCCGGCAAGGTGCAGCGCAACAACACGGGGTCGATCGCTAGTCGGGGGTTGCTGCGCGCGGTGGCTGCCAAGAAAGAGAGCTGACTTGCCACTTCCTTTGGGCCTTCCCCCACAAAACGGCGCTATTTCCCTTCTTGAGAAGAGATCAGGAAGTCGTGGCCGATTTTTCGGCCACTCAGCCGACGTGCGGATCGCGGAATAACCGACGCGAATTCCGGCCATTTCGGAATCCGCGCCATTTCGTGGGTTCACGATATTCCCGGAACAGCTCTCTACGGCGGGATTTACGCCAATTCGTGGGTATAAGCTGGCACCACCGGTCGGGAACTTTCCCATCCGCGGGGAAAACGAGCGGCGCGAAACCTGTGCGGCGGGCCGGCGCGCGGCAATGGCAAAGCGGCGGCGGGGGGCAGTGGGCCTTCGACGGTGGCCGGTGCAGGGCGGACGGGGCTCGTCTGTAGCGGATTCGGGGTTGCGGCGGTGGTGCCGTCGTTCTGTGCTTCGGCCGCGCCCGAACGATGGAGAATCCGATGAGTGTCACCGCTCCAGTTCTGCCGCCCGCTGCCTCGCCGCTTCCGGGCGCAGCGCCGCTGGCAGAAGTTGAGACGCCCTTTGTTTCCCACCGTGTAAAATGATGAGAGCCATAATAATCGCGATGATTGCAGCGACGCTCTGCAGTTGTACGTCGCATGTCGATCGGCAGGCGGAGATGAAGGTTTGGTGCGTAATCGATGGTGCGAACTACACGCTTCATGTCCGGAATCTGACAGATCGTGCGCTCAAGTATTGGGTTGTTCCCGAGTATCCCAGTGCTTTCCGGCGGGTGCCATTTGGAACCACCGTGGTCATTAAGGAGAAGTCTGGTGCGGTCCGAGAAGATGAACTTCTATCTATAGAGGATCGTGTTTCTATCCCTGTGCGACTGATACCGCTCCCGCCGGGACGGGAGGTCAGCTACTCATTCGCTCTGGGTGATGTTTTTGGCTATGCTGGAGGCGTAACCTACCTGAAGGAACGCTCCACGGAGTTCAAACTGCGTGTCGCCGTGTATCTGGATAGAAATCTAGCAGAGGCTGTAGTCGCAGAGACGAGTTGGTGCGGCTACGGGCCGGGGGCCGAATAGAACCACTCCTGCCATGAACGAACCCAAGATCGCCCAGAAAGCGCCCTTCATCGTGTCGGTGGAGGCCGGACAAACCTACCACTGGTGCGCGTGCGGGCAGAGCCAGAAGCAGCCGTTCTGCGACGGTTCGCACAAGGGGACCGGATTTGCGCCCACGCCGTTCACGGCGGCCACCACCGGCAAGATCGCCTTCTGCGGCTGCAAGCACAGCAAGCACGGCGCGACCTGCGACGGCAGCCACAAGCAGCTCTGAGCGGCGATTATTCGACGGCGGAGATGGTGTGGTCGACGGTGCGGGCGCCCTGCGGGAGGGCGACGCGCTCGCCGGTCTTGCGACCCATGAGGGAGCGGCCGAGCGGGGAGGAGGGGGTGACGACCATCACCTCGTCGCCGTTGATGCTTACCTCGAGGCCGCCGTGGGCGGGCCCGAGAAAATACACGCTGCGCGCGCCGCGCGCTTCGAGGCGCACGAGGGCGCCGAGCGCGGCGGGCTCACCGGGGCCAAAGGTGCGGACGGCGAGGTTGCGAAAGGCGGCGATGGCGGTGGCGACCTCGTCGGCGAGCTTGGCCTGGCCGGCGGCGAGATAGGCGGCGAGCTGGCCGCGCATGTCGTAACGATCCTCGGCCCGGCTCTCGTCGTTGGTCGCCTCCTTGTGGGCGTCTTCGGCGGCTTCAATCTGCAGGGCAAACTCGTTGGCCAATTGTTCAACGATGGCCTTCAGGAGAGAGGTCTTGTCCATGATCTGGGGTAACGGCACGGGTGGGGCACCGCGCGAGATGGGGTCGCGCGGCGTAGTGGGGAGACGCCAAGCAAAGACGCCTGCACGACTGCGCCAAGCCCGGATTTCCGGAAATCGGAGATCCTTCTCCGAACGGGCAACGCGAGGGTGTCCGCCGTCTGGTCCCGGAGGCCGGTGGGCGCTGGGTGCGGACGCTCAGCGGCCGGCGCCGGGGCGGACTGAGGCCCGAAGTTACGGTTGTCGCACGCTGTTGGTGTGGACCGAGACGACCTTGTTGTCGGTGCTCACCTGCACGATGCGGGCGGTGTGGCCGGCGATCTCGGCCGGCTCGAGGCCGAGGTAGGCGCAGATGATCACCCGGTCGCCGACGTCGACGAGGCGTGCGGCGGCGCCGTTGATCTTGATCTGTCCGGCCCCGCCGTAAATCACGTAGGTCGTGAAGCGCGCGCCGTTGTTGATGTCGTAGATGTCGACCTGCTCGAACTCGAGCAGGCCGGCCTCCCGGCACAGGGCGCGGTCGATCGAAATCGAGCCCTCGTAGTCGGGATCGGCTTCGGTGACGGAGGCGCGGTGGAGCTTGGCGCGAAGGAAGGTCCTAAGCATAGGCGAAGGCGTGAAGTCCGAGGAGAATCAGATCGGGGACGTGTTCGGCAAAGAGATTCTCGCGCTCGAAGCGGGCGGCGTTGCCGCCGGTGCCGATCACCAGCGGCCGTTTGCGCGCCCCAAAAACCTCCATGCCCACTCGCGACACCAGCTCGCGCACGGCGCCGGCGTGCCCGAAATGCAGCCCGGCGGCGATGGCCTCCTTCGGCGTGCGGCCGACGGCGCTCTTCGGCGCGGGGCCGCCGACCTTCGGCAGTTGGGCGGTGCGCGAGGCGAGCATCTCCGCCCAGAGTCCGAAGCCGGGCAGGATCGCGCCGCCGGCGACGGTGCCATCGGCGGCGATGGCGGTGACGGTGGTGGCGGTGCCGAAATCGACGACGATCCTGTCGCGGCCGGGGAACGAGAAATGCGCTCCCAACGCCGCGGCCACGCGGTCGGCGCCGAGTTCGCGCGGGCGTTGGTAGGCGATCGTGAGACCGTGGGCGCTCTCGGCGCGCAGCACCCGCGGTGTCACGCCACACTGGCGCTTCACCGCGGCGCACGCCGGCAGCGTGAGCGCGGGCCCGACCGAGCAGAGGGCGGCGCGGTCGAACTCGCCGCGCGCCTCGGCGGCGAGCAGCCGGCGGAATTTCGCCTCGGTGGCGACATCGGCGGTCGGCACGCGGAAGCGGCGCTCGAGCCGCCCGAGGGTGATGATGCCGCCGAGCACCGAGGTGTTGCCGAGATTGAGCAGCAGAACTCGCATGGACGGGGAACGTTAGGAATCCGACGCGTCTCCGCCACCCGCAAGTTTCAGGGGGTGTAGGACCGGTCGTTGACCGGTCGCGCCGAGCTGGAGCCGGAGGGCTTGGCTGTGCCGCGGTGTCCAGTCGGAGGAGTGGCGCGTTGGGCGTGGGCTGGCGAGCGGGCGTGGGCGAGCGTGTCCGGTCGGAGACCGGATCTACAGGGTGGGCATGTCGGCAGGATGAGCGGCGAGGAGGACTCGCTCCCGGTGCCCACACCGGTTTCCGGCCGGGAAGCCGCCAGCGAAGCACTGCCGCAGGTTGTGCTCGAAACCTTGGCACCGGGCGCACACAACCATCCCCGCGCCTGCGGGCGCACCGCGCCATGACCATCACGACCCTCGGCGAATCCCGTTTCGGCTCCCCGCTGCGCCAGCACGTGCGCGACGACTTGCGT
>JAEXPL010000158.1 GCA_023446865.1 Verrucomicrobiota bacterium
ATCCGCACCGCAACACGCGTCGTCATTCATGACTCGCTCGCCGGGCTCACGCCCGGCACCGCCATCCGCTGGGCGATGGCCACGCGCGCCTCCATCGAGCTCGCCGATGCCGCCGCCCTGCTCCGCCAAGATGGCCACGCGCTCCAGGCGTTCGTGTCGCCTGCCTGCGGTGCCCACTTTTCCACTGGCGCCGCCACACCGCCCAGCGCGTTCGATGCTCCCAATCCCGGCGTGACACTTCTGCTCGTCGAGACCGAGGCACCAGCCTCCGGAAACCTCGAAATCGAGGTGGAACTCCGCCTGGTGGAATAGAGACTGACCACCAACCCGATGGACGAAGTGCTCACCTTCCTCACCCGAATCTACACGCAGGCGCCGTGGATCTATCTCTCGTGGCCGGCAGCGGCGATGGTGCTGGGGACGATCATCGTCGCGATCTGGGCGGGTGCGGCGCAACGCCTCGGTATCGTGCCGCGCACCGGCGCCGGACTCGTGGGCATCGTCACCGGACCGTTTCTCCACGCCAATGCCGCGCATCTGCTCGCCAATCTCCCGCCGTTTGCCGGCCTCGGCTACCTCGTGCTGCATCGCAACGCAGGCCATTATCTCGAGGTCGCCGGCACCATCGCGCTGGCCACCGGCGTGCTCGTCTGGCTCGCCGCCCGCAAGGCGGCCCACGTCGGCATGAGCGGCGTGATCTTCGGTTTCCTCGGCTACCTCGTCGCCGTGGCGTGGTTCACCAAGACCACGCCGGACCTGCTCGTGGGCGGCGGCGTGCTGCTCTTCTACGGCGGCATGCTCGCCGGAGTCGCGCCCGTGCGCGGCAGCACATCGTGGGAATCTCACCTCTTCGGTTTGCTCGTCGGCATCGCCCGAGCGTGGTGGGAACTGGGCTGACCCGACCTTCGCGTGGGCGGCGCGGGTGCAAATGCCGCCGCAACCGCGCTCGGCTTACGCTGCCTACGACTTGGGCTGGCCGCCACTCCCCAACGCCAAAGGGTTCGTTGCTCCAGCCGCGCCACAACTGCATTCACGACACAGGCTCGCGATCGCGTCCTCGCTCGCTCCGCCCATGCCCGACGACACTCCGCTTCCGCCTCAATCCTCGCGCATCCTCTACCAGACCGAGGACGGTCGCACGCGCATCCAGTGCCGCTTCGAGAACGAGACCATCTGGCTGACGCAGGCGCACATCGCCGAGCTGTTCCAGAAGGATGTGCGGACCGTCAACGAACCTCGTCAACCTCTACGAGGAGAACGAGCTGAATCCCGAAGCAACTATCCGGAAATTCCGGATTGTTCGATCCGAGGGATCTCGGCAGGTGGCGCGCGAGATCGAACACTACTCGCTCCCCGCCATCCTCGCCGTCGGCTACCGGGTACGCAGCCACCGCGGCACGCAGTTCCGCCAGTGGGCCACGGCGCGGTTGACCGAGCACCTCGTGAAGGGCTTCACGATGGACGACGAGCGGCTCAAGAATCCGCCCGGTCCGGGCCAGAAGGATTACTTCGACGAGCTGCTGGAGCGCATCCGCGACATCCGCTCCTCCGAGCGCCGCCTCTACCAGAAGGTCCTCGATATCTACGCCACCAGCGTCGACTACACTCCAAGCACCGAGCTGTCGCAGCAGTTCTTCGCCACGGTGCAGAACAAGATGCACTGGGCCATCCACGGGCACACCGCCGCCGAGCTCAACACAGACTGGTAGCTTGCCGCCGAGTCTCGGATCGGCAGATACTCTGATCAACACTCACCCCATGCCGAACGAACTTACCTGGCGAAAAGCGATCGAGAAGGTCCTCAGTGCTGCGCCCGGAGCGATGCACTACCGAGACATCACCGACACCATCATTGAGCTCGGCTACCGAACAAGCTTGGGAGCAACACCGGCCGCAACCGTCAGCGCCCACCTCACAACCGCGATCAAGAGAGAAGGGAGCAACGCGCCTTTCGAGAAGGTCGGGAAAGGACTCTACATCTCGAAGACCAACGGGAAACGCCAGGCACCATCTGCAGCCACGGCTGCACTCCCGGAGGCCGAAGATTCTGAGGAAGAGCAATACGATGTTGTCAGCTCCTTCGGCATGTTTTGGCGACGCGAAGAAGTGGAATGGACCAGCTCTCCCAAAATCCTTGGCATGCAGCAGATCGGCGCAGCCGCCGTCGACTTTTCCAAACAGATCGGAATCTACCTGCTCTACGACGGTCGCGAGATCATCTACGTTGGTCGCGCAACCGAGCGCCCTCTCGGTAGGCGACTCTACGAGCACACGTTCGATCGACTCTCCTCGCGCTGGGACCGCTTCTCGTGGTTCGGAATTTTGCCGGTCTCCGAGAGTGGCACACTCGGAGAACCCGGCGAATCATTCGCCTTCACCAAACTCATCCCCGCGCTCGAGGCGATCTTGATCGAGGCTCTCGAGCCTCGCCAAAACCGGAAACGCGGCGACGACCTCTCCGCGGTCGAGTACATCCAGCAAAGCGATCCCGAGATACGGAAACGAGCTGTGAAACAGGCAATGGAAACTGCGCTCAGCAAACTGTGAGCGCAGCACCGGTCAGCTCGATCACGCCGTCGCCTGCGGTTTCGGGAAGAGGATGGCGGCTTCGCCGAGCTTCTTGCCGGTGAGACCGATGCCCCAGACGAGCTGCGTCTGCCACGTGCCTTCGGCTTTGTGGCCGAGGAGCGCGTCGATCTTGGCGGCGGTGGCGGGCATCACGGGCTGCAGCAGCGCCGCGGAGAGCCGCAGCGCCTCGGCCATCGTCGCGAGCGAGGTGACCAGCAACGCCTTGTCCGCTTCGGCAGTGGATTTGCCGAGCTTCCACGGCGCGCGCTTCTCGATATAGGCGTTGGTCGCGGTGATAAAGGTGAACGTACGCTCAAGAGCCATGTGGAACGCGAACTCCGAGTTCAGCTTCAGAA
>JAEXPL010000209.1 GCA_023446865.1 Verrucomicrobiota bacterium
GATACGAATCGACCTGCACCCCTGCGCTTCGTATGCGACCGGCCGGATCGCCTTGTAGAGGGATAACAATGGTGACGAGGAGGGATAGAGGTTGTCACCATTTGGAGGTAGCAATGGTGACCATTGCGATCCCATCGCGAGCCGAAGCCTATGAAACGGGCTTCGAGTTGGCGGGGCGCAGGACGGAGAAGTCGCTCTTGCTGTTCATGGCAAGCAGGCGGGCGAGGACGTCCTTGAGGCAGGTGAAGGGATCGATGCCGCGGCGGCGGCAGGACTCGACCAACGCGTAGATGATGGCGGCGCGTTCGCCGGGGTCAGGATGGCCGACGAAGAGGTAGTTCTTCTTGCCGACGGCCGAACCGTGGATCGCATTCTCCATGCTGTTGGTGTCGAGCTTGGACTGGCCGCGGTCGCGTGGGTGTACAGCGAGGTCCAGTGGTTGAGCAGGTGGCCGCAGGCCAGACCCAGCGGAGACTTCTGCAGGGCCTTGCGGCGGAGGTGTTCGACGACGTGTTTGGGCAACGCGAGCGTGGGCTTGCAGTGGCTGCTGCGCAGTGCGGCGCGCTCCGCGGGGCCGACCTTGCGTTGGTCCCACTCGCGTTCCCAGCGGTGATCAACCGCAGGACGACGCCGGCGGTGGCGGGCGCCTTCGCGAGCGCTTCGGTGAACTTGCGCCGGGCGTGCGCCCAGCAGCTCAGCCAGGTGACGCCGGGCTGGTTGGCGACGAACTGCGGACACGCCCCGTAGCCGTCGGAGTGGAGCAAGCCGCGGCAGCCTTTGGGCCAAGGCGGCAGCTCCTCGTGCCGGCGGCTCATCCGCCAGAAGAAGACGAAGTCGGTTCCGGGTCGCGAGAGTGCCCGCAACCACCCGGTGGCGGTATTGCCGCTGGGGGGGCGGGGGCGTTGCAGCGCATCCAGGTCTCGTCGAGCTGCAGGCAGTCGCTCTCGAGCAAGCCGGCGTGGAGCTAGCGGCGCAGGCCCCCGGTCCAGCCAGCCACCTGCGCGATCCAGTCCGAGAAAGTCTGGCGCGGGATCGGCGCGCCCCAGCGGGCGAGCATCTTTTCCTGACGGTTGAGCGGGCGATGGTCGCAGCGGGCACTTGCTGCGAGACAATCCGGCCCGTTGCTCTGCCTAGCCCGCCGATGGCATAGGAGCCGTGCAAATTTGTGTGGAGCGGGACCTGTCGGGTGCATCGAGCCAATAACGTGTCGCGCGGGTTTGTGGCTGGTTTTTCCCGCGATTCCGATACTCTAGCGACAATGTCTTCCTTTCGACTTCTGTTCTGTGCCCTCACGATTGTCCCGTTGCTCGATGCTGAAACGGCTGCTCCAGCCGCAGCACCAGACCTTGCCTTTGTGTGGGATCTCTCGTTACTCTACAAAGACCAAGCCGCATTCGCGACGGCGAAAGCAAAGCTCGAGGCTGACCTCCCAAAGCTGAAAGACTTTCGGGGACGCCTCGGCAAGGACGCCGCGACGCTGCGGCAAGCGATGGAATTGCTCACGGACCTCCAGGGACAGTACTTCCGTCTCGGTTCCTACGCATCGCAGTCCTCCGACGAGAATGTGCGCGATGCCGCCGCGATGGAGCGCAGCCAGGAGATCGACATGCTTGCCTCCGAGCTCTCCAGCGCCGCGAGTTTCGTGAGCCCCGAGCTGCTGGCGGTGGGCGAGACCAAGTTGCGCGGCTTCATCGATGCCGAGCCCGGTCTGGCCGTCTACCGTTTCGGGATCCTCGACACGCTGCGCAACGCGCCGCACACCCTCGGGGCGGAGGCGGAGTCTGTCCTGTCCTCGGCGAGCGCGGTTACCGACACGCCGAGCTCGCTCTATGGCGTGCTGGCCAATGCCGATCTGCCCTGGCCCAAGATCAAGCTCTCCGACGGCAGCGAGGCGCTGCTCAACCAGGCCGGCTACACCAGGTGGCGCTCCGCGGTGAACCGCGCCGACCGGCAGGCGGTCTTCGAGGCGTTCTGGGGCAAGATGAAGGAGTACGAGCGCACCTTTGGGGTGGCGCTATTCTCCCAGGTGAAGACGGACTGGTTCAATGCGCGCGTCCGCAAGTATCCGAGCTCCCTGGCCTCCGCGCTCTCCGGTGGCAACGTGCCCGAGTCCGTGTACCGCATGCTCCTCGCCCAGACCAACGCAAACCTGCCCACGCTCCACCGCTACTTCAAGCTGCGTGGCCGGATGCTTGGCGTGAGCGACCTGCGCTACTGGGACATCTATCCGCCGATGGTGAAGCTCGAGAAGAAGTTCCCCTACGACGAGTCGAAGCAGCTCACGCTCGCCGCCGTGCAACCGCTCGGCGCCGACTATGTCGCCGGGATCGCCGCGAGCATGGAGGGGCGCTACACCCACGTCTATCCGCGGCCGGGCAAGCGTTCCGGCGCCTACTCGAGCGGCAGCGTGCACGACGCCCATCCGTACGTGCTGCTCAACCACAACGACGACTACGAGTCGCTCTCGACGCTGGCGCACGAGTGGGGCCATGGTATGCACTCGGTGCTGGCCAACCGCACCCAGCCCGCCCCGCTGGCCAACTACAGCATCTTCACCGCCGAGATCGCCTCGACCTGCAACGAGGCGCTCCTCCTCGACCACATGCTCAAGATCGCCAAGGATGATGACGAGCGTCTCTTCTACCTGGGCAGCGCGCTCGAGGGTCTGCGTGGGACGTTCTTCCGGCAGGCGATGTTCGCCGAGTTCGAGTTGCGCATCCACGAGGAGGTCGAGAAGGGCAACGCGCTCTCGGGCGACGGGCTCACGAGGATCTACGGAGAAATCCTCCGGCGCTACCACGGCGACGCCGAGGGCGTGCTCAAGATCGACGATCTGGTCACGGTCGAGTGGGCCTACATCCCGCATTTCTACCGAAACTTCTACGTCTTCCAGTACGCGACCTCGATCGCGGCCTCGCAGATGTTCGTCGAGCGTATCCTGGCCAAGGAGCCGGCTGCGGTTGAGACCTACCTCGGCCTGCTCAAGGCCGGCGGCAGCGACTACCCGTATGAGTTGGTGAAGAAGGCCGGCGTGGATCTGGCGACACCGGCGCCGTACGAGGCGCTCGTGAAGCGCATGAACTCGATCATGGACCAGATCGAGGCGATCCTTGCCAAGCGCGGGAAATAGCCCGTGGTTTGCAGCTTCAGGCGCGCCGAAGGGCGCGCCTTTTTTTGCGCACGCGCGGGAGAATATGTGCATCATCACTGGCGGTTGGGGCCGGGCGGGCGTATCTTCCCTTCGGTCCCAGAGGAGGTGCATATGATTCGCGGCACGATCCAGGAGTTCCTCGAAGCAGCGGCGGGCACGGCCAGCCAGGTGTTCGGGGAACCGACGCAACGAGTCGCCCGCGAGGGCGGTGTCGCGAAGCAGGAACTGAAGGGGCATCTCCGTTTCGGAGTCGGGATTGGGGACCATGTCGGTGCACGCCGTGCCCGCCCGCGGGATCTTTATCCCGCGCACTCTCTCCGGTTTCTGCCCCCTGCTGTCGACCACCGCCGAGAATGCGGTCGGCGGCGGCAGGACGCCGGACGGTAGGCTCGAAGGGGTTGCAGGGGCAACCGATGCGGGGTTCAGCATAGCCTCCGTCCGGTCGGGCAAGAGCTGGATCGCCAGAGGCCTCCGCGCACCGTACCGAGCTTGGCGTGCGCAGTTCGCGGCAGTTCGGGGCGGAAAACACAACGCCCTCCCGGGGAGGGGAGGGCGTCGTGCCTTCGACGGAGGTGGAATTCACACGGGCGACGCTTCCATCGCGGGCGACGGGGAGGCCACGGCGTCGAGCATGTTCTCCAGTTCGCCGAACGCCTCGGTTTCCATGGCGAGAACGTGATTGATGATTCCCACTTCCCGCTCCCGGACCGAGCTGCTCCAGTGTTCGAGATTCTTGCCCGTCCACGGGCCGAGGAAAGCTTGTCGTTCTGCGAGCGTTCGCCGCAGCAGACGTGCTTCCTCGCCGAAGAGGTCGGCGGCTTGGTGCAGATGACGGTGCTGACGCCCGAGGAAGTACTCGGAGTTGCGACGGAGGAAACGCTCGGCGGCGGCCCGTGCATCGGCAAGGGCATCGAAGGCCCACCAATTGACGAAGAACAGGAGCCGCCGCGCCTCGCCATCGAACGCCTCGGCATGCACCAAGTCCTCGCGCCACTTCAGGAACGCGGCGCGACCGTACCAGTAGCGGCCGGTGGCGGCGGGTTCGTGACTCCGGTGCCAGTTGGCGACTCCGCGGCTCAGTCCCGCGAGCATCGCTTCCCGCGGTGGCGTACCTTCGGTTTGCCTGCCCAGAAGGCAAAGGAACGATCCGAGCTTGTCGATGGGCAGACGGCTCATCGGCTCCTCGGTCATGTAGTCGCGCAGCAGGAGCGTGTGTCCTTCATCCTCGAAACCGAAAACGACACCGACGTTCAGTTGTGGCTCGTAGGCAAGCAGCGGCCGGCCCGCCCTGATCTCTTGGGCGATGGTGCCGGCGAAGGCCGTTGGGCCGGAGAATTGATTGTTGCCGAGGTTGCAGATGGTCGGAAGCGCCCAGCCGGTTGCTTGGCGAAGCAGCTCCAGCTCCTCGGGCGACTCGCCGACGGGGCTCGAGGGGCACCAACGACGGCCGGTATCGCCGCGGAACCAGCGTGTCCGAAATGCCAATGCGCTCCAGCCCATGAGGTTTTCGTAGGTGTGGGGAGTCGCGGTCACGGCGAGGGCCGCTTCCAGCGCTCCGATGAAAGTGCATTCCTTGCCCTTGCCCCAGGCCAACTGGGGAACGGCCTCAATGTAGAGTTTGCCGGCCTCGTTGATGATGATCGGCAGTTTCATGGCGGACTCCGGTAGAAGATTGGTGGGGACTGGTTTGCCGGCGGGAAGAGCACCTGCACCGCGGCAGTGGTGCCGGGGTACAGACCGGCTCCGGAAGGTAAGCCCACGAGCGAGCGGAGTCAAAAAGCGTGGCGGGAGGCTTACGTGCTTGGAGGCGCAGCAGGCCGCAGATAGCGATCGATCATCGCGACGACCGATTCCGGAGTGAGCGGCTTGGCGATATAGTCGTCCATCCCGGCGGCGATGCAGATCTCGCGGTCGCCAGAAAGGGCGTTTGCCGTCATCGCGACGATGCGAAGGTGCGGGGGAATAGCCGGGTCGGCGGCGGCTTGGGCTTTGCGGATGAGACGGCAAGTCTCAAGCCCGTCGAGGACGGGCATCTGGACATCCATGAAGACCAGATCGTAGGGTTTACGGCGAAGCTCATCGAGGGCCTCCTGTCCGTTGGCCACGAGGGTTGCAGGGTGGCCGATGCTGCGCAGGAAACGCATGGCGACCTTCTGGTTGATGGGATTGTCTTCGGCGACGAGGATGCGCGCGACCGTGCCGGGCTCGGCCGGTCTTTGCGCCACGGAAGCCGGCGGGGCCGCCCTGGTATCCCGCGCGCCGAGGGCACGGCGGATGGTCTCGTGCAACCGGGCTTCGGAGATTGGTTTGAACTCGCAGGCGGCCAGACCGATCTGCGTTTGGTTGGTGACCGGGAGCCGTTCACCTTGGGAGGTGAGCATGATCATCGCAGGGTGGCCCAGAGCGGGATTGGCTGCGATCTGCCGGGCCAGTTCCGCTCCATCCATTTCGGGCATCTGGTGATCCAGCAGGACGACCTCGTAGCGCCGCCCGGCCCCGGCGGCCTGCTCCAACTCGCGCAGAGCGGCGGCGCCGGAGTCGACGGCCGTATGTTCGATCTGCCAGCGAAGGAGAACGTGATGGAAGACCTTGCGGTTGGTCGCGTTGTCGTCGACGACGAGGATCCGTCGCTGCCCGAGTTGGCCGTTGTGGGTGGCATCGTGCAGCGGGGCGTTGGCCGGGATGCAGGGCACGGTAAACCAGAAGATCGAGCCTTCGCCCGGGGAACTGACCACCCCGATCTGGCCGCCCATCAGCTCGACTAGGCGGCGGGAGATGGCCAAGCCGAGGCCGGTGCCGCCGAACCGGCGTGTGGTGGAGTTGTCGGCCTGCACGAAGCGCTGGAAAAGGCCGGCCTGCTGTTCGGGCGCGATTCCGATCCCTGTATCTTGGATCTCGATTCGAAGTTGGCCGCCGGTCGTGGACTCGGGGGCGAGGACCCGCAGGACGACCTCGCCCTTCTCGGTGAACTTGATCGCGTTGCCGAGCAGGTTGAGGGCGATCTGGCGGATGCGCACGGCGTCGCCGTGGACATAGCGGGGAGCGTCGGCCCCATAATCGAGGACGAGCTCGAGCCCCTTCTTGCGAGCCAGTCCGGATTGGAGGTCGAGCGTGCGCTCCAATTGATCGTGGAGGTCGAAGTCGACCGCCTCCAGCACCAACCGGCCCGCCTCGATCTTCGAGAAGTCGAGGACGTCGTTGATGACGGACAGAAGCGTCTCGCTGCTGAAGAGGAGGGTGTCGACCAAATCCTTCTGTTCGTGGTTGAGGCCGGTGCCGAGGAGGAGGTGGCCCATGCCGATCACGCCGTTGAGCGGGGTGCGGATCTCGTGGCTCATGTTCGCCAAGAAGGCGCTTTTGGCGCGATCGGCCGTCTCCGCGGCCTCCTTGGCGGCGTGGAGTTCGGCGTTGGCCGAGGCGAGCTCGGCGGTGCGCTGGCCCACGCGCTGCTCGAGTTCGCTGTTGAGCAGCCGGTAGCGTTCCTCGCTGGCGACGAGGGCTCCGGACTTCTCAAGGGTCTCCTGGATCTGGCCGCTCAATTGCCGGTTGGCGGTATTTAGCTCGTTGGTACGTGCGGCCACGAGGCGCTCGAGGCGGGCTTTGTCGCGCCGTTCGAGGAAGGCCGACAGCCAGAAGGCCGAGACGAGTGCGCCGAGGGCGGAGGCGACGTAGAGGGTGAACGCGACGCGAGTGCGGTACCACGGGGGGGCAACGGCGAAAGAGAGCCGCGCTTCCTCGCCGACAACCGGTCCGGCGAGCGGGCGCACGCGGAAGACATAGCGGCCTTCCTTGAGGCGGTTGAACGAGGCCGAGCCCACCGTGCCGACGGAAGTCCAGTGCTCGGCATTCTCATCGGAGCCCTCCAACAACACTTCGAACGAGATCGGCGCGCCGAAGGGATTGCCGGGTGCGGCGAAGCGGATGGTGAGCGAATTCTCGTCGTAAGCGAGCGGCGGAAGCGTTGGGCCCGGGTTGATCAGATGCCGGTCCGAGGCCGATAGTTGAACGGTGGTGACGAGCGCCCGCAGCGGCCGGGGTTGTGGGGCACGCATCGCCGGGTCGTAACGGACGAGACGTTTGCGCTCGAGCATCCAGACCACGCCGCTGGCTTCGGCGGTGAAGTCGTAGGCCGCGAAGCCCGGGATCATGACCTGCGACTGCGCCGGCGAGATCGAGTCTCCCGGGAGGATTCGATGCAGGGATCCTCCCACGCTGAACCAGATATTGCCGCGCGCATCGCGGATCGGCCGGCCCACCCCGTTGCGCATGGTCGGATAGCGGCGGAGGAAGTCCTCGTCCTCCACGAAGCGGCCGGCCCGGTCGTCGAAGCGCCGCACACGGCTGGGAAGGTTGGCGCGGGCGATGCCGTCGATGACGAAGATCTGCACCCAGCTGTCCGTAAGCCCGTCGGCGGTGGTGAAGATGCGGACGCGCGGCGCGCCGGTGGAGGGGAACTCGGCCCGGGCGACCCGAGCGGCACCGAGTTCGAACCAGAGATTGCCGCTGCCGTCGACCACCGTGTTGAAGGCGTCACCAAGGCCGGGCACGGGAAGGCGGCGCACCGCCAGGCCGTCGGGCGTGGGCGAGAACCAGCCCACCTCGTCGCGGGCGGTGTAGAACCAGCCGTCGGCCGTAGGCGCGAGGATGCCGATCCGTGCGTTGACGATTCCCGTGGCCACCGTACGCCAACCAGGCTCGGTGTACTCATACACGCCCGCCTCGTCGGAGGCGAAGAGGCGGTTGCCGAGCGTGCCGAGGTGGAACAGCGAGTGCCCCGGCGGCGTCTCGTCCTCGAAGCGGACGAGGCGGTTGTCGTCGCTGTAGACGCCGCGCAGCGCACGGCCGTCGGTGTTGATCCACAGTCTGCCGTTGAATCGGGAGAGGTGTCCGTAGGTGAGCCCGCTGGAGATGAGGGGCGAGAACTGGGAGAAACGCGAAGGGAACTCCATGCGAGCGAGGCCCTCGTTGAGCAAAGCCCAGATGACACCGTCAGGAGAATAGAGCAGTTGGCGGACCCGCGATAGCCGGTGGTCGAGGGAGCGTTCGAGCGCCTGTACGATGCGTCCCTGGCGGTTGAACACGACGATGCCGGTATTGTCGACGGCGGCAACGAGGAGCTCATCATCGATGCGGCAGAGATCATTGATGCGTTCGCGGGTGCCGAGTACGCCCTGGCCGACGAAAGGGGAAAACGTGGTGCCATCGAACAGTTTCAAGCCGGCGCCGGCGGTGCCGAGCAGCACCTGTTTCGGCCCGAACTCCACACAGCTGGTGACGATATCGCTTTGGTTCGTGCCGGGGGGCGAGACGTTGGTGGTCTGGCCGGCTTCGCGATCGACACGGTAGAGCTGACCGGAGGCGGCATCGCTGACATAGACCGTGTTTCCGACGGCGAAGACGCGTTCGATGCTGCCGGAGTGGCGGATGACCTGCGGTTCGCTACCCGGGCGCCAGATCGCCAGCGAACCACTGCCGCCGTACCAAACCCAAGTTTCGCCGAAGGCACTGACGTTGAAGAGAACGATCCCGGCGAGGGCGGATTCGTTGGGAAGGCCGGCAACGGGGGTATAGTGACACCGTGCGTCGGCCGAGAGGTCGACGCGGACGAACTTACCCGCAATGCCGCTGTAGATCCGCCCATCGGAGTCCACCACCACCTTGGCGCTGATGTAGTTGTCGTCGTTGCCGATCCGCCGGTAGGTCTCCCAGCGGAGGCCATCGCCAAACGCTACTTCGCGCTGGGCGGCCACGAGCAGGCGGCCGTCGGGGAGGAAATGCACGTCGGTGGGGGTCGAACTCATGCCGAGCGACTCCGGACCGAGTACTACGAAGTTGGGCACGCCAGTTTCCGTGTACTCCGCCGACGAGGAGAGCACATCGCCGAAGACGGCGGCGGCAATGCATGTCGCGCCGAGGAGTGCGACGGCCAGGCGGGGGCCGACGGCGAGGCGGTGTGCGATCCGGCACAAGCGATGGTGGACTGAAACGAGGGACGGACTCCAATGGTGGTAGCTCATGGGCGTCAGGGCGGGAGAATCGGCGCCGGCCGGGACGCCGGGCTGAGCAGCCGGTCCAGCACCGCGCGTACGGTATCGGGTGTGAGTGGTTTGGTGACGTAGTCGTCCATGCCTGCGGCGAGGCAGATCTCGCGATCGCCGGAGAGGGCGTTGGCGGTCATGGCGACGATGGGGATGTGGCGGGTGAAGCCGGGGGTGGCGGCGGCCTCCTTGGCGCGGATGGCGCGGGTGGCCTCGAGGCCGTCGAGGACGGGCATCTGGACGTCCATGAGGACCAGATCGAAGGTTTCGCGGGCGAGGAGTTCGAGGGCCTCCTGGCCGTTGGCGGCGAGGACGGGTGTGTGGCCTAGGCCCTTGAGGAAGCGTAGGGCGACCTTCTGGTTCACGGCGTTGTCCTCGGCGACGAGGATGCGGGCGGCGCGTTGTGGGGCGGCCGGGGCAAGGGTGGTTGCGGCGGGAGCCTTGGGGGCGGTAGCGGCGAGGGCGCGCTGGATGAGGTCGCGCAGGCGCAGCTCGGAGATGGGTTTGAACTCGCAGGCGAACAGGCCGCAGGCCTGGAGGATCTCCGGTGTTGGGCGCTCGGCTTGGGAGGTGAGCATGACCATGGCCGGGGCGCCGAGGGCGGGCGCGGCGTGGATGGAACGGGCCAAGGCGAGGCCGTCGACCTCTGGCATCTGCTGGTCGAGCAGTACCAACTCATAGGGCTGGCGGGTGGTGGCGGCGCGGGCCAATTCGCGCAGGGCGGCGGAGGCGGAGTCGACCTCGGCGTGGGGCATATCCCAGCGTTGGAGGGTGTGGTGGAGGACCTTGCGGTTGGTGGAGTTGTCGTCGACGACCAGGACGCGGCGTTGGGCCAAGGCGGCCAGCACCGGGGCGGGCGGTGGCGGGGCGACGGGGTGGCCGAGGGGCACGAGCAGCCAGAATAGAGAGCCCTCGCCGGGGGCACTGACGACGCCGATCTCGCCGCTCATCATCTCGATGAGGCGTCGGCAGATGGCCAGGCCCAGGCCGGTGCCGCCGAAGCGGCGGGTGGTGGAGCTGTCGGCTTGGGAGAAGCGCTGGAAGAGGTTGGCCTGGTGCTCGGGGGGGATGCCGATGCCAGTATCCTGGACCTCGATGCGGAAGCGCAGCGGGCCGGAGTCGGCGACGGGGGCGAGGACGCGCAGGACGACCTCGCCTTGCTCGGTGAACTTGATGGCGTTGCCCACGAGGTTGAGCACGATCTGACGCAGGCGCACCGGGTCGCCGCGGACGCGGCGGGGGGCGTCGGCATCGTAGTCGAGGAGCAGTTCGATGCCCTTCTTGCGGGCGGTGGCGGACTGGAGGTCGAGCGAGCGCTCAAGCTGCTCGTGGAGGTCGAAGTCGACATTCTCCAGAATGAGACGGCCGGCCTCGATCTTGGAGAAGTCGAGCACGTCGTTGATGACGCCCAACAGGGTCTCACCGGAGAAGATAAGGGTGTCGACCAGGTCGCGCTGGTCGGCGGCGAGGCGGGTGCCCAGCAGCAGGTGCCCCATGCCGATGACGCCGTTGAGCGGCGTGCGGATCTCGTGGCTCATGTTGGCCAGGAAGGCGCTCTTGGCCTTGTCCGCCCCTTCCGCCGCCTCCTTGGCCGCGTGCAGCTGGGCGTTGGCGTCGTTTAGCCGGGTGTTGGCTGCGGCGAGTTCACCGGTGCGAATCTGCACCCGTTGTTCCAGGTCGGCGGCAAGGTCGCGATAACGCTCCTCGCTGGCGGCGAGGTCGGCGGTGCGGACGCCAACGAGCCGCTCGAGCCGGCGTTTCTCTTGGCGCTCAAGGAACGAGGCGAGCCAGGCGATCGCGCCGACGGCCAGCAGGAGCGAGAGACCGTAGGCGGAGTAGGCGGTGTTCGAACGGTACCAAGGAGGCAGGATACTGAATTCCAGTCGCGCCCCGGTGCCGACACCGAGCCCCAGTCGGGGTCGGATCTCGAGCAGGTAGTCTCCTTCATTGAGCCGGCTGAAGGTGGCGATGCCGGAGGAACCGGCGGCGGCCCATTTGGTCTCGGTGCGATTGCCTTTGGCGGAGAGGCGGGTTTCGAAGACGACCGATGCGTTGAGTGGCGACCCGGGAGCGGAGAAGTGCACGGCCATGGAGTTGGCCGTATGCGCGATGGGAGCGAGCCGGCCATCGCTGGGGTAGAGCGTCCGGTTGTCGGCGAGCAGTTGCACCCGGCTGATGGCGGTGCGCAACGGGGGCGGAGGCAGCGCGGGCATCGCGGGATCGTAGCGCACCAGGTAGTTCTCCCGGTGCATCAACACCACTCCGTCGTCCTGCACGAAGAAGTAGTACGGACGCAGTCCGAACAGGTCGGGCAGATCGAGGCGTTGGGGGGTCGGGCCGTTCTCGTCGAAGACCTGCACGTCGGCGTTGGCGACGAGCCAGAACCGGCCTTTGGCATCGCGGGTCGGGCGGCCGGTGTAGCCCGGCGACAACCCGCCGAAGCGGGCATCGAACGCCGTGTCCAAGACGAAGCGATCGGTGGCCGGATCGTGGCGCAGGATCCGGCCTGCGATGCAGCATTGGACCAATCCGTCGCGCAGAAACAGCTGGGCCCAGCTGTTGTCGAGTCCATCGTTGGTGGTGTAGAACCGCGGCGTCGGTCGGGCTGTGCGCAGGGAGACGCGGGCGCAGCTCCCGGCCCCCAGCTCGATCCACGCGTCGCCGTGGCGATCGAGCACGCTGTCGAATCCCTCGGCGAGCCCGGGGGTGGGGATCGTGCTGAACGAATAGCCCTCGGGCTGGCGGTGGATCCATCCGAGTTCGTCCTTCGCGTAGTAGAACCATCGTGACCCATCGTCCGAGTCCGGAACGATCCGCGCTCCCTTCGGCGTGTTGGCGGCGGCGGGAGCCCAGGTGCCGTGGCGGAGGATCTGGATGTCCTGGTCGGTTGCGGCGACCAGCACGTCCCCGGTCGGATCGTCGAGCAACTGGCGCACGAAGCGGTTGCGTGGCGTGTGGGCAGCGAAGTGGATCAGGCGGCCTTGTTCGTCGTACTCGCCGCGCAGGGCCTGCCCGCCGGAACTGAGCCAAAGTGTTCCGTGGTGCCGAGCCAGCAGGACCCGGCTGAGTCCGTTCTCGGCCAACAGTTCGAGCCGCGAGACCGGCGAGGGGAACGCAATCCTGGCGACTCCCGATCGCAGCACGGCCCAGAGTTCTCCGTGCCCGGATGTCACGAGATTTCGGATTTGAGCGAAACGGTGGTCGACCGTGCGGTCGATAACCTGGATGATCCGCCCGGAGTGATCGAGGAAGACGACGCCGAAGTTGTCGACGGCGACTGCGTAGAATCCGGCCGGCAACAGGCACAGGTCGGTGATGTTGCGGCCACCGGAGAGCAGCGGTGGGCGCGGTGCCTCGGTGAGCGTCGTCCCGTCGAAGAGCATCAAGCCGCGATTGAACGTGGCGACGATTGCGTGGCGTTCGTCGTACGGAGCGCTGGCGGTGATGGCGAACTCGGCACCCAGTTCCTCGGTCCCGGTGATCGGCACCAGCTTCTCCTTCTCGATTCGGCTGATCTGGCCCGAGAAGGCATCGCTCACGAACGCGCCGCCGGGAGCGGCGAAGACGTTGCTGATTAGGTTCACCGAGCCGACCAGCCGCAGCGTGCTTCCTTCCCAGCGGGCGATGCTGCCGCTGAGCCCGAACCAGTAGCACTCGTCGCCGATTCGCTGGGCGTTCGCCAGACCGTGGTGGGTCCCGCGTTCCGACGCGGGAAAGGTCGCGACCACTCGGCGGGACCATCGGGCGTCCTGATCGAGGACGATGAGTCCCACGGCGTCGCCGGTGGTGGCGTAGAGTTCGCCCGCGGAGTCGGCCAACAGACTGGTCACGCCCGGACTGCTCTCGGACCTCGCCAGCTCGAAGACGTCCCAACGGATACCATCGCCGATGGCGAGCTGGTTCTGCAGAATCGCGGCGAAGCGACCGTCGGGCAGCTGCAGGAAACTGGTCGGTGCGCCGCGGAGGCCGAGCG
>JAEXPL010000207.1 GCA_023446865.1 Verrucomicrobiota bacterium
ACCCACAAAACCAACGTGGTGGGACGACCGGAGCCCCCTCGGTTTGGTTCCATAATATTCATACGCTAGAAAAGTAGAGTGATATCGTGCGGCCCTTCGCCAGTCTCATCCGCCCTCCACCAGCGAAACGCCGCCACTTCAGCCTGGCAGAACGCCGTGAAATGATCCGCGCCCATCTCCCGAGCCGCCTGATAGGACGCTTTCCAGACGGCGCACCCTGAGAAATCGACGGTGATATCCTTCAACCGCGACGCATGCTCGCGACCGTAACCAAACACTGACCACATGCGCGCTCCCGTGCCCTTACCGGCACTGAGAGACTTGCCCAAATACTTCGCCAAGTACGCACCGAGCGCCTTTGCGCCACCCTTACACGGCTTGGCAACATGAACGCGACCAAACCCGCACCGTTGCGCGATCTCGCGGACCAAATCCACAGAGAGCCACGAAGCCGTCACGAAATGAATATGCCACCCATGGCCCTTCGGATGCGGCTCCGATACCCGGACACCTCCCCACCTACGATCGTTAACCGGCACCTTGACCCGTCCGCCCCGCTTCCCACTCGGAACCGTATCCAACTCCTTGCCCATCTGATCGCAAAACGACGACCACCGGCGACCAACTTCCTTCGGATCCTCAACCAAGTCCGGAGTCGTGAGGGTCCACAAACGCAGCTGTTCACCGCGCAGACAATTCGCGAGGCCTTCAACAGACCACTCGACAGCCAACTGTCGTTTCTTGCTCATAGCGCGAGCACCTGCTGCCGCTCCCGTTTCTCCGCCACCACTGCGAGCGGTGTCGGAGTTGTTTGAAGAGGTGACAAGGTTAGCGCTGCGCTCTGCGGCGCGGCGCCCGCCTCGCGGCGGGCATCCGCGCTCGCAGACGCAGCGGTTTTAAGCACTTCCAACGCTTCCCGAAGCGTCTCGAGAGAGCAGACGGGCAAGAGACCGAGAGCATGCGCCCTTTGCGCATCAATCGCGTGCCCCATGCCCACCAGTTGCTCAGCCTGCCGGCCCCAGAACTCCGCTTCCTCGCGACAATGCAACTCCATCGCGAAGCGCATTTCGACTTCAGACGACCGTTGCCAGAACCACATCCGACGCGCCGCCAGAAGGCAGTACGCCAACGGCTCACGCGCAGCAGTCGGTTGATAGAGCAGAGCACCAGGAGCCATGGCTTAGCCCTCGATCGCGAACACTTCGCCACGAGCCTGCACATTGCCCTTCTCCACGAAGAAGGACCGCAGGACCACGAGCACCTTGTCACCCTTCTTGGCCGGCGCCTTCCATGTCAGAATGGACATGCCTTCCGGCGGGCGCTCCTGGAGCTTGATCTGCTTACCGGAAACCGTCTCAAGCGCGTGATTGATGCCGCGCCCAAGTTCCTCGCGTTTGTTCGCCTTATCGTACCACTTGAACTCCTCATAGGCGCCGCCCCGGTATTCCGCGAAGAACACGGGAGTTCCTGAATCCAACACAGCCTGCACTTCAGCTTTCTTCATTTTCGTACACCTCCGGCCGCGACCGTTCGGCCTGTTTTCCTGCCTTGTTTGAGCGCCACGGCCGGCGCTTCTTTGTGATCCGGCCGCTTGTATGCGCGCCCGGCACGCAACCTAACCAGTTGCGCTAAAATCTCTTCCGCCAGAGGCGCCACTGGTTCGAGTCCAGTATCGCCCACCATCTCCACGCTGGAGATTTTCCCGCGACCGTCGGGATGAAGGTGAGGGACGGCGCAAAGGGATGTTTTCGATTCGCCGCCGGTGCGTCCGGACCGCAGAGGATGCGGCATGCCGACTGCGCCAAAAGACTATCGAGCCATCCTGTGGGACAACGACGGTGTCCTCGTCGACACCGAGCGCTGGTACTTCCATACGACGCGCGAGGTGCTGGCGGAGGTGGGCATCGCGCTGAGCGAAGAGCTCTATTTCGAACACTTTCTCGCGAGTTCGGGCGGAGTCTGGCCGCTGGCGGCGGCACGGGGCATCGACGAGGCCCGGATCGAGGCGCTGCGGCGCGAACGCAATGCGCGTTATCAACGCCGCCTCGAAACGGAGCCGCTGGCGATCGAGGGGGCGGGGGAGACGCTGCGACGCCTGCGCCCTCATTTCGCGATGGGCATCGTGACCAGTTCGCGGCGCGACCATTTCGAGACCATCCACCGGCGCACCGGGTTTCTCGAGTACTTCGACTTCGTACTGACGCTGGGCGACTACGAGGGAAGTAAACCGGAGCCCGGTCCGTATCTCGCGGCGATCGCGCGGTGCGGCTTCCCCGCCGAGGCGTGTCTTGCCATCGAGGATTCGCCGCGCGGTCTGGCTTCTGCACGCGCCGCCGGGTTGGATTGCTGGGTGATTCCCACGGCGTTGAGCCGGCGGGCGGATTTCTCGCGGGCGACGAGGGTGCTGAAGAGTGTGTGGGAGGTCGGCGATTTGCTGGCGGCCGGGCGCGGGTAGGGGCGGCCGGTTTGTCTGCTGCCGTAGCCGGGGCGCGAATCCGGCCAGAGGTGCCGGGCTGACCGCGGTCGGCGTGTTGGCGGCTTGCTAGCACCGCGCTGCGCTGTTGCCATCGGTGGCACATGAAGGCTGGCACGCTTTTCCGGATCGGACTCTACCTCGTGGGATTCTGGGCTCTTCTCACGGCAGCGACCACGGGGGTGAACCAGCTGGTCTATTTCTGCTCGCATTACGAGCTCGGGGTCGGGCTTTTGGCGCAGCAGATGATGCCGGCGGTGCTTGCGTATTTCCTGTGCCCTTTGGTGTTCGCCATCGGTCTCTTCGCGACCGGTGCCGCCCTCGAGCGACGCTTGCTCGGCGGGCGCGGTGATGAACGTCTCGAGGGTGGTGCCGCGGGCGGGCGGGGGTTGCTGGTCGTTGCGCTGCAGGTGCTCGGCGTCTATCTGCTGGTCACCTACGGGGCGGCGTTGGTGGCGACGGTCTTCGAGCAGTTCGCCCAGAGCATTGCCGCCGATCGCGGGATGCGGAGCAAGATTGCCAGCGACTTCATCGCCAACGCGCTGGGGGGCGGCGCCGGGGCGGTGCTGACGCTGCGGACCGGCGGCGTGCTCGCGCTGCTGTGGACGCCGCCGACCGCCGCGGGCAAGGAGCCGGCACCGTGAGGATGGATCCAGAGGAAGGAAGCCAACCGACATGACCCCGAAGGTGAAGACTCTCTGCGTCTACTGTTCCTCCAGCGACCGGCTGGATCCGAAGTACTTCGCCGCCGCCGAGGCGCTGGGCCGGGCGATGGTCGCCATGGGGTGGGGACTGGTCTACGGCGGCGGGCGTACCGGACTCATGGGCACGCTGGCGCGCACCGTGAAGGAGTCCGGCGGACGCGTGACCGGGGTGATCCCGGAGTTCATGAAGGTGAAGGAGCTCGCCTTCGACGAGGCCGACGAGCTCGTGACCGTCGTGACCATGCGTGAGCGCAAGCTGCTCATGGAGTCGCGGGCGGATGCGTTCGTGGCGTTGCCGGGCGGCTGGGGCACGCTGGAGGAGATCATGGAGATTCTCGCGTTGCGGCAGCTCGATGTGCTGCGCCGCCCCTGCGTGTTCCTCAACCAGGACGGCTTCTACGACGACCTGCTGCGTTTCTTCGACCGGATGATCGCCGAGCGTTTCAACAAGCTGAGCAACCTCGAGCTCTTCCGCGTGGCGCGCACGGTCGACGAGATCTTCCCGGTGATCGAGACCGGCCCGGTCGTGGCGGAAACCAAGTGGTTCGAGACGCGATGAGGGCACCGACCCCTTCCGGACCGACAGAAGGCAACGAAGAGAACGAAGATCGGAAAACGATCATGCGGAGAGTCTCTTCGAATGGGAGGGGAGCCGATGAAGCGTGAACCAGTGCTGGGGCTGCTGCGGGCACACCTCGCCCGGCCGCTCGACGCCAACGAGGCGGCGATGACGGCGCAGATCGTCCGCTTCGTCGAGGAACACGAGGATTGTTTCGAGCGCAGCTGCCTGCCCGGGCATCTCACGGGCTCGGCGTGGGTCGTGGATCCGTCGCGCGAGCGCGTGGTGCTCACGCATCACCGGAAGTTGAATCGGTGGCTGCAGCTCGGCGGCCATGCCGACGGCGAGACCGATCTGCTCGGGGTCGCGTTGCGCGAAGCACGCGAGGAGGCCGGGCTCACGCGCCTGCGTCCGATCGACGCGGCGCCTTTTGACGTCGATGCCCACCGCATTCCCGCGCGCGGCGAGGTGCCGGAGCACTGGCACTTCGACCTGCGGTTCCTGATCGAAGCGGATCCGGCGGAGTCGCTGGTCGTGAGCGACGAGTCGCACGCCGTGGCGTGGGTGCTCTTGGCTGATGTGGAGCGCCTGAGCCCGAGCGAGTCGATGCTGCGGATGGTGCGAAAGACCTTGCGCGGTCCTGCGGATACGGGCCGTGAATAGCCACCAGGCGGGCCGTTGAACGGGCCGGTGTGGTTGGTCCGTGGCTGTGAACCGCGGCTGGCGCCGGGGGATCTCTGAACGCGGCCGGGATCGCCGTTGTCGTTTCCCGGCTCGACTCCAAGGTGGGCCTGCGGACACTGCGCGGCGGTGCCGGGGCGTGTGTGAGCGGCGGTCGACGCTTGGGCACCGTCAGACAGACCTACCAACTCCTGCCAACCACCGCGTGTTTCGTTGTTCCCATCCATCATGAAGAAACCACTCGTTGAATTCATCGGCACGTTCTTCCTCGTGTTCACGATCGGTATGACCGTGATTACGCCCGGTGCCGGCGCCATGGCGCCGCTCGCGATCGGCTCGGTGCTCGCGGTCATGATCTTCGCCGGCGGGCACATCTCCGGCGGACACTTCAACCCTGCGGTGACGCTCGGTGTCTTCCTGCGCGGCAAGTGCGAGGCCAAGGAGGTGGTCCCGTATTGGATCGCCCAGTTCGCGGCGGCGGCGGTGGCGGCGGCGACCGTGAAATACCTCAAGCCGGACAACGCCCTCGCGAATCTCGTCCTGGATCTCGCCCAGAAGAAGCCGGCGATCGGACCCTCGCTGCTGGTGGAGTTTCTGTTCACCTTCGCGCTCGTGTGGGTCGTGCTCAACGCCGCCACCGCCAAGGGCACCGCGGGCAACTCGTTCTACGGACTTGCCATCGGTTTCACGGTGCTCGTGGGCGCGTACTCGGTCGGTTCGATTTCCGGTGGCGCCTTCAACCCGGCGGTGGCGCTAGGCATCACGCTCATGGGGCTCTCGGCCTGGAGCAGCATCTGGATCTTCCTTGTGGCGAATCTCGCCGGCGGCGCGGTGGCGGCGACGGCGTTCAAGC
>JAEXPL010000077.1 GCA_023446865.1 Verrucomicrobiota bacterium
CCCGCCTTGGAGGTGTCGCTCAACGGTGCTCCGGTCGCCCTCGTCACTCCGACCACACCCGGCCCGTTCGAAGTACCGATCACTCTGCCCGCCACCGCCGACGGCCTCGGCCACCGGATCGAGCTCCGCCTCCACGGCACCGCCTGGACCGACAACCTCGCCTGGCTCGGCCGCGTGACCCAGTCGCTCTCCTTCCTCGGGCCGGTCCACCGCCGGCTCCAGTGGTACCGCCGGCAGAACAAGAACCGCCAGCTCCGCATCCGTTCCCTGGTGGCGGACTCCGGCGAGCCGGTCTTCGACTTCGCCAACCGCCACGCGCCCTTCAACCACGCGTTCTCCCGCAAGCACCTGCGCCTCGGCCTGAACGTCGTCGGCTTCCACCAGGCCGAACTCGGCGTGGGCGAGTCCGCGCGCTGCATGGTCCGCGCCGCCGACGCCGCCGGGCTGCCCGTGGCGGTCGTGCCGCTCAAGCTCAACTGCCTCAACCCCCAGGGTGACGACTCGCTCGCCGCCCGTCTCCAAGAGACGAATCCGCACGGGGTGAACGTCATCCATGTCGACGCGCCGCAGTCGCGCGACCTCGACCACCATCACGGCCCCGCCTTCCGCGCCGGGAAATACAACATCGCGTACTGGGCGTGGGAATTGCCCGAGTTCCCCGATGCCTGGCTGGAGCACGCGCAGTACTACGACGAAATCTGGTGCCCGAGCGATTTCGTGCGCGAGGCCATCGCTGCCAAGCTCCCGCACGCCGTGCACACGATGCCGCACGCCATCGGCTTCGCGCGCCCCGCGGACTCTGCTGCCGCGATCCGGGCACGCTTCGGCCTGCCGACCGACCGGTTCCTCTTCCTGTTCCTTTACGACCTCAACTCGTACAGCGAGCGCAAGAACCCCCGCGCCGTGCTCGACGCCTACCGCCGCGCCTTCCCCGCCACACGCGAAGTCGGCGTCGTCATCAAGGTCCACAACCGCGCGAGCAATCCCGACGCGTGGGCCCACCTCCAAGCCGAGGTGGCCGAGCTTCCCGGCGCGGTGCTCATCGCCGAAACACTCCCGCGCGCCGACATCTACGCGTTGCAGGCGGCCTGCGACTGTTTCGTCTCGCTCCACCGTTCCGAGGGCTTCGGCCTCGCGATCGCCGAGAGCATGTACCTCGGCAAGCCGGTGATCTCGACCGACTGGTCGGCCTCCGCGGAGTTCGTCGACGAGAGCAACGGGTGCCCGGTGCGCGCCAAGCTCGTCACGCTCGAGCGCAACATCGGCCCCTACGCCAAGGGCCAGACCTGGGCGGATCCGGATATCGAGCACGCCAGCTGGTGGATGCAGCGCCTCGTGGCGGAGCCCGTGCTGCGCGAGCAACTCGGCGCCAAGGCGCGTGCGACGATCGAGGCACGTTTCGCCCCGGCCGTGATCGGCGCGCGTTACCGCCGCCGCCTCGAGGCCATCGCCGGCTGGTGACGCGGCGCGTCCGCGAAGGTCCGCCGCCGCGCTACGGCTTCAACACCGCAAGGAACGGCGGCCTGTTCAGACCCAGCTTCCGGCTGAAGAAGAACCGGAACGCCACGCGCAGGCAGCCGAAGCCGTAGACCACGCTGCGCCGGAAATTGATCGAGGAGGCCTCGGGAAAATACTTCGTCGGGCAGCTCACCTCGGCGATCGGATAGCCGAGCCAAAGCGCCTGCGCAATGAACTCGCTGTCGAAGACGAAGTCGTTGGAGTTCGCCGAGAGATCGAGCTTCTCCAGCAACTCGCGCGAGTAGGCGCGGTAGCCCGTGTGGTACTCGGAGAGCTTGGCCCCGAGCAGGAGATTCTGCACCGCGGTGAGCCCGCGGTTGGCCACGTACTTCCAACCCGGCATGCCGCCGCGCAGCGCGTGGCCACCGAGGATGCGCGAGCCCATCACGAAGTGGTAGAGGCCGTTGCCGATCATCGAGGCCATCGCCGGAATGAGCAGCGGCGTGTACTGATAATCCGGGTGCACCATGATCACGACGTCGGCTCCCTGTTCGAGCGCGAGCCGGTAGCAGCTCTTCTGGTTGCCGCCGTAGCCCTGGTTGCGCTCGTGCACATGCACCAGCACCTGCGGCAACGTCCGCGCCAGCTCGACGGTGCGGTCGCGGCTGCCGTCGTCGACGAGGATGACCAGATCGACGACACCCTGCGCCATCACCTCGTCGTAGGTGGCGCGCAAGGTCTTCTCGGCGTTGTACGCCGGCATGACGACCGCGACTTTCTTGCCGTTGAACATGGGGGAAAGGAAAAGACCGGCGAGTGTGGGCGGGCCTCAGTCGGGGGCGAGCCGCTTGTTGCGCAAAATCGCCACCCAACAGTCTGTGCGCGGCCGGATCGGGGTCGGCCGGTCAAGCCAACGGAACTCGCCCAGGCGGTCCGGATAAATGTCCACCAGGCCGACCAGATCGAAGCCACGCTGGTACTCGGCGATCCAGTCGAAGATCCAAAGGTCCCCGTCGGGTGTCGCCAGCCACGAGACATCAACTCGCACGAGGACAAGGTAGTCGGGGTCGGCCACCTGGATTCTTTGTGCGAACTCCTGCTGCATGGCCCGCGCATACGGTTGCGCCTCAAGCAACGGATAGGTGTAGAGGAACGGCGTCACCGACCGGCGGTCGGCGTAGAAGTAGATCTGCGGCTCGGAGCCGAGGATCGCCAGGCGCTGCTCCGGCGCGGTGTGCTCGCGCAGAAAACGCGCGATCTCCATCGATTCGGGGAAGGGGTTGATGCCATAGACCTTCCGGCAGGCCTCGGCCGGTGTCAGCTGGAAGAATACCTCGCGATCCGTCCACAGCCCGTGCGCGAGACCGGCAAAGACCGCCAGGAGCGGCAAGGTTGCCAGGGGCCAACGCGGGCAACACCGCGCCAGCAAATGCGAACCGGAGGTCACCGCCACGCCGCACAACAGCGCCACCGCCGGGAGCAGCAGCAGGAAATAGTGGGGCCGGAAGAGCCACCCGGGGCACACCGCTGCGGCCGACGCCGCGGCGAAAAGCACAAGCCACCACCGCCACCGGCGCGCCTCGGCGAGGAAGAACAGCCCGACCAGGCCCAAGCCCGCCAGTCCCGCCAGCACCGGCCCATGGTCGAACAGCGAACGCAGCACCTCCACCGCGTAGGGCCACCCTTGAGCCGGCGACACCATCGACGCATACACCTTCGCGTACACCACGCCCCACCACCAAAACGGTTCCCAGGCGCCGCCGCGCCAGATCCAGAACGCCGCCGCACCGAGCGGGACAAGTCCGCCGCAGCCCAGCCCCCCCAGCCGCACCGCCGCCCCCGCCCAAGCGCGCGACTTCCACGTTGCCCGCAGTTCCCGGCACAACAGCCAACCGAAGGCGAGCAGGCCGAAAACCGCCCCCGCTTGTTTCATCAACCCGGCCAGGCCGAACAGGAGCCCGGCCAGAAACAGCCGGCCAATTCCGGGCCGCTCCGCTCCGTGAAACACGACGAAACCGCCCAACGCGCACAACACGACGAAATGGTTCGCATGCGCCGCCAGCCCCAGCACCGCCGTGCCGAGCGACAGCACCGCATGGACCCCGGCCGCGACCGCACCGCCAGCAGTGCCACAGATCCGCCGCCCGAGAAGAAAGACCAGCAGCGTGCTCGCGAGATTCACGAGCAGCAGCCCCTCGTGGATACCCGCCGTCGTCTGCCCGAACACCGCCATGATCGCGGCGTACGCGAGCCAGGTGCCCGGCCACTTCATGTTCGCGGCCTCGACGTACGGAGTTCCGCCCTCGAGGATCAACCGCCCCATGTAGGCGTACTCGCCCTCGTCGCGTTCGAGCGGAAAGTCCCGCAGCCGCCACCGCACCGCGCAAACGGCCAGCACGACCAGCGCCATCAGCGCCAGCCCCAGGGCGGGATGCCGCCACCACGGGCGTTGGGGGGCGGGGGCGGACGAGGGCGGGAGCGAATCCATTCCGTTCATGCCAGCGGTCCGCCGCGGGTCGGGGCAATCGCAAAGTCCGCACCAGATCCGTGCACCCAGAGCCGGCGGGTCACCAGGGGGTGAACAGCGGCCTCTCCCAACGCCAGCCGGAGAATTCGAGCAGCGCCGCGTTCTCGTAGGGGCTGACAGCCGCGCCGCTTGGGTCAACCGCGATGGCGCCATGCGTCGCCCGCAGCGCGAGGAGCTGACCGGCCTGCGCCGCCCAAACCTGTGAATACGGCTCATCCTCCCACCCGCGGGGACCTTGGGGCGCCGGAGGGAGCGTCGGCGGCGGCTCCGGCGAAATCGGGATGCCGCCCACGACCCAGACCCGATGCCCCGACCGCAGCGCGTCCGCCATCGCCGCGAGTACCGGTTGCACCGGATCGTCCGCCTGCAACCGCTCCTTGAGCAGGTCGTAGCGGTGCAGCCCGTGGTCGGCTAGTGGCGGCAGCGTGTCCCACTTCGCCGCACCCCGGTAGTAGCGGTCGAAGGTGATTCCCGCGTACCATGGGTGCACCAGAATGAAATCTCCCGGCTGCGCCTCGCCGGCCAACCGCGCCGCCAGCTCGTCGATGTTCGTCTGCCGCAGACGCAACGACGCCGGCCCGACGACGAGCGCCACCGCGACCGCGGTGGCGGCCGCCCCCAGTATGGCCCGGCGCACCCCCCCATGGGTCGCCGACA
>JAEXPL010000084.1 GCA_023446865.1 Verrucomicrobiota bacterium
GGTGGGGGGGGGGGGGGTGGGGGGGACAGGGACGGGGAGAGACCGGAGGGGCGACAGAAGGGAACGAAGGGAAGGAAGGGCGGAAGATGGTAACCATTCTGCCATACGGCAGAACACACTAATGGGCACTAATGGGGGAGGGGCGTGGGGGGGGGCGGCTTCCGTTTGGGAAGAACGAAGGCGGCGGTTGCGGTGGCTACGGGAAGAATGGCGGCACCGAAGCAGGGCAGCAGGAAATGGAGATTAAAGCCGTACTCGATCCAAATGCCTCGGCTGAACGCGTCTCTCAAAGCATCGAGCGATATGGCCACGGAGATCGCGACAACAGCAAGTCCTGCAACACGGGTCCACCGGTTCCAGCGAATCAGGAGCCAAGCCGAAAGAGGCGCCGTAAGAATTACGCCATAGAAGTAGGGAATATTGCTCCAGTATTCCGGATACATCAGGTCGCTCCGGACCTTGTTCATCATGAAGGCGAGGATGATCATGGCGAAGGGTAGAAACTACTGATCGACATCACTTGGCGCTAAGGGTGGAGGGCGTTGATGCGGACTTCGAGTGCGGTGAGTGTGGAGACGATTTCAGGCCACGTCGACGGCGGACGGAAGAACATATCCTGCATCGAGCGGTAGTCGGCGGCGAGCGCGGTGAGGCGGTCGGGCGCTGGGATGAGTTTGAAGGAGCCCGGCCCGGCGGTCTCGTAGCTCGCCCACGCGGCGGCGAAGAAGACTTGTTTGTGGGCGACGACACGCTCGCGGAGGTCGGTGCGTTCGAGGGCGGCGACGCCGGTCGGATGCGAGGCGAGGGCGGCGAGATCGGAGTAGTGACGGGAGAAACGGTCGGGGACCGCCTTCTCGGCCGGGCGATGCGCCTCGGCGTGAAGGATGGTGGCCTTTTCCCAGAAAGTGCGCTCGATGCCGAGCACAGGGATGGTGACGGTGGCGTCGGGAAACGCCTGTGGAAACGCCTCGGCGAGGTACGGTGTGAGCGATTGCGGCGCGACGGGCCAACGATCGGAGCGTGCGCCGCACTCGATCTTCACCACGGGGCGGACGTAGCCGGAGGCGTCACCCTCTCCGAAGACCGTCGGGTACGCGAAAAGCAGGGTTTGTGGCTCGCCGGGCGAGACCGCGAGAGACCAACCGGCGGAACCGCATGCGGCGGCGATCCGGGCGCGGAGCGCGGGCGCGACGATCGTGGCCAGTTTCTCGGCACAGGCGGCGGAAAGTTCATCCAGGAGCTTGGCGCGTTGTTTGCGACTCGTGGCGGCCTCGGGATCGCGGGCGCCGGCGAAGCCAAGCCATTCGCGGCTGAGCGAGATGTCGATGTCCTCGGAGAAACGGTGGATGACCTTCCAGACCTTCGAGAGCGAGGTGCCGCCCTTGAAGATGAAGTGGTCGGAGGCCCCGGGTAGGGAGAAGAGTTCGTGCAGCGTCCAGCAGACCCACGCGTCCTTCTCGACCATGTTGGCGCGAATGCCGGTGGCTGCCATGGTTTGGAGACAGGCCTCGCGGCGATCCTCCCTCGGGAGGGTGGTGAAGGGATTGCTACTCATCGCCGGCGAGGAAGAGGAAATGCGGGCGCATCCAAGCCGGCACGTAGCGCAGGTCGGCACGGAGTTGGCGGCGGTCGGCGGGGCTGAAACGGGTCTTCAGCTCGGCGAGGCGGGCGGACGTGATGTGTTGGCGGCCGATGTTGCGCAACGCCTCGGCGACCCAACCGCTGGCGCGGCCGGCGAGCGCCATGGCCTTGGTCGAGCGGCGGCGCAGGATGACCTCGGACTTGCCGCCGGTGCGGAGCACGCGCGCGCGGCCGGCAACACCATACGCGGCACGAGCGGCGACCTGCGTGCTGAGGCCGAGGAGATTGGCGGCGTTGGCGCCGGAGGGAAGCAGCTTGAGTGCGTCGCGGCGTGCGATGGCGTCGGTCGCGGCCTGGGCTCCGGCGCCAATGGTGCCGATCAACGGATGTTCGTGCGGCGTCTCATACACACCACGGCTCACACGCCGGATGGTGCCGGCGCGGACGAGGCGGGTGAGGGTCTTGCCCACGGAACGCGGGTCGCCGAAGTCCGCGAAGTCGCTCGGGGTGAAGGCCCAGTCCGGGCCTTTCCCTTTGATGCGGCGCAGCAGGCGGCTCTGTAGGTCTCCGTAGGGGGTCGTCATTCGTAGAATGCCGAAAATAAGGCATCAATATTTCGGCATCTCAAGGCGAGAATCGGTTGGGGGAATTCGGAGGAGCGACAGAAGGGAAGGAAGGGAAGGGAGGGGTATGCGGAAGAAGAGGGGAACCGCTAATGGACGCTAATCGGCGCTAATGTCGGAAGGGCCGGAGAAACGAATTACTTGGAACCACTGATGCACACTTATGGGCACTGATGACGGAGGCGGGAGGTAGGGCGGTTTCTCCGAAACTGCCGTGATCGTGGTCTTGGGCTGGAAAGGGCGCTGGGCGGACGTTTCGGAGAAACGTCCCTACCTTTCGGAGGCATACGAAAAGGAGGCAGCTAGTCATGCTCCTTCTCTTCTTCGCAGAAGATCACTGAGGTGCCGTCCGGAATGTCCTTCAACATCTCGTAGATAGGGCCAAGGGCGGCGTATTGGTAACACACGTCTCGGATTTCGATGTTCTCGATGCTGTAGCTGCCTTCGTGGATGGGAAGTAGGACGAAGCCGTAGCACTGTGTCGCACCGAGAGTCTTTCCGGCGGCAACGAGGCGATCCACCAACGGGATCATGAGCCAGTCGTTGGCGTTGTTGCCTTGGTCGAGTCGGTCGCAGAACTGGTCGTGTGAATCTGCCACACATGTCAGGCTGCCATCGTCGAGCCGTAGCAAGTGAACCTTGCCGTCTTCCGTTTTCAGGAAGAGATCGCCGAACCGATTCATCATACAGACCGAAAAGGCATTCGGCAGGCGCCAGGGCCAATTCGCTACGAGCTTTGGCCAATCGAAGGACGAGCAATCGATCAGGTAGTCGTGCACGTTCATAGCGCCTTTCGTTGAGCCTGTCTACAGCCCGTACCGTTCGAGCCGGCGGTAGAAGGCGGAGCGGCTGAGGCCGAGGGCTTCGGCGGCTTTGCGGGCGTTGCCTTCGTGGCGGGCGAGGGCCTTCTTGATGAGGAACGCCTCCACTTCCTCGAGACTCATGTCGTCGACGCGCGCGGCGGCCTCGGCGCTCGCCTGCAGGCCGAGATCGACGGCGCGGATCGCCTTGCCCTGCGCCATGAGCACGGCGCGTTCGACGGCGTGGTCGAGTTGGCGGACGTTGCCGGGCCACGGGCAGGCCTTCATGGCCGCCACCGCGGAGTCCTCGAAGCCGGTGACGAGCTTGCGGTAGTGCTCGGTGTGCTCCTTCAGAAAGTGAAGTGCGAGCAGCGGGATGTCCTCGGGGCGCTCGCGCAGCGGCGGGAGGTGGATCTCGATCGTGTTGAGACGGAAGAGGAGATCCTGGCGGAACTTGCCGGCGGCGACCTCGGCGAGCGGGTCGGCGTTGGTGGCGGAGATGATGCGGACGTTGGCGCGCTGGGTGCGCGAGGAGCCGACCTTCTCGAACTCGCCGGTCTCGAGCGTGCGCAGGAGCTTGTTCTGTTGCGAGAGCGGGATGTTGCCGATCTCGTCCATGAAGAGCGTGCCGCCGTCGGCCAGCTCGAAGCGGCCGGCGCGGTCGGCCTTGGCATCGGTGAAGGCGCCCTTCACGTGGCCGAAGAGTTCGCTCTCGAACACGCCCTCGGGCAGGCCGCCCATGTTGACGGTGAGGAGCGGCTTGCGCGCGCGCGGCGAGACGGCGTGGAGCGCCTCGGCCACGACGCCCTTGCCGGTGCCGTTTTCGCCGGTGATGAGGACGTTGGCGTCGGACGGGCCGACGCGGGAGATGAGCTCGAGGACCGGGCGCATCGCGGGCGAGTCGGCGATGAGCTTCGGGCCGCCCTTGCCGCGGAGGACTTCGTTCTCCTGCTCGAGCCGCTGGTAGCGGCGCACAGCCGAGCCGAGTTCGACCTGCGTGGCGACGGTGGCGAGCAGGCGGGCGTTGTCCCAGGGTTTGGTGATGAAGTCGCGCGCGCCGCGGCGCATGGCCTCGACGGCGACGTCGACGGTGCCCCAGGCGGTGATGACGACGACGGGCAGCGTGGAGTCCAGATTGCGGATGCGCTGGAGCAGATCGAGGCCCTCCTGGCCCGAGGTGGTGTCGCGGGTGTAGTTGAGGTCCATCACCAGCAGATCGAAGTCGCGCGACTCGAGCGCCTTCAGGACGCCCTGGGGCGTTTTCACGGTTTCGACCTGATGCCCCTCGCCTTTGAGGAGCATGCGGAGCGCTTCGAGGATGTCGGGCTGGTCGTCGGCAACGAGGATGCGGGCGGGGGTGGTCATGGGGAGAGCGGTGTCTGAAACCGGAAGGCGGAAAGCGGAGACCGGAAAGATGGGCGGTGGACGAGATTTCGGCGGTACGGACCGGACGATCGTGTTGAGGACGGGGGGACGAGTCAATCGGAGCGGTGGAGGGGCGTCGTCGACAACAACAGGCC